>JALSQH010000268.1 GCA_026985515.1 bacterium | reverse complement strand
CAGGCTTTTAAAATCCCTGCCCTCCTCCCATACTTTCATCGCATGCTTTTGAACAAGCTCATAGGCTTCTTTCCTCACCAGACCCTTCTCCATAAGTGCGAGCATAACCCTCTGGGAAAAAATAAGACCATGCGTCAGAAAGATATTATCCCTCATTCTATCTTCATACACAACCAATTTGTCAATTATTCCTGCAAGTCTTCTGAGCATAAAATCTGTAAGAACAGTCGCATCAGGTGCAATCATTCTTTCAACAGATGAGTGACTTATGTCTCTCTCATGCCACAGAGCCACATTCTCAAGTGCAGGAACAAGATACCCTCTTATTGTCCTTGCAAGTCCCGTTACATTTTCAGAAAGGATTGGATTCCTCTTGTGAGGCATTGCAGATGAACCTTTCTGTCCTTTTGAAAAATACTCCTCTGCTTCTCTTACCTCCGTTCTCTGGAGATGGCGTATTTCAACCGCAATTCTCTCCGCAGAGGAAGCAATCATCGCCAGTGCAGAGAAAAACTCAGCATGCCTGTCCCTTGGAACAACCTGAGTGGAAACAGGTTCAGGTTTAAGACCAAGCTTCTTCAGGGCAAACTCTTCTACCCGTGGATCAACGTTGGCAAAGGTTCCCACAGCACCGGAAATCTTTCCGTAACTGATTGTCTCAATGGCACTCTTCAGCCTTCTTCTGTTACGCCTGAATTCACTGTACCATGAAGCAAGTTTAAATCCAAAGGTAATGGGTTCAGCATGAATTCCATGTGTTCTCCCTATCATTACGGTATCTTTAAACTCATACGCTCTTCTTTTAAGTATCTCCAGGAGATTTTCTATGTCCTTTAAAATCAATTCTCCTGCCTGTTTCAACTGAAGAGCAAAGGCAGTATCAAGAACATCTGAACTTGTTAACCCAATGTGGAGATACTTCGCATCCTCACCAATGTATTCAGAAACATTTTCAAGAAAGGCTATAACATCATGCTTTGTGATCTGCTCAATTTCAAGAATTCTGTTAACATTAAACTTCGCATTTTTCTTAATCCTCTCCACCGCCTCAGCGGGTACCTTTCCCAGCTTTGACCAGCCTTCACACACAGCTATTTCTATTTCAAGCCACAATTTGAATTTGTTTTCGTCGCTCCAGATGGAAGCCATTTCCTGACGGGTATATCTTGGTATCATCAAGACCTCCTTGGCAGGCTCATATTTTAACACAGGAGTTTTAAACTCTCAACAGGGATCAAACTACTTTACATATCCATGCTCTCTGTACCACTTTACAGCATCTTCCAGTGCCTTCTCAACGGGACCGTAATTTAACCCAAGTTCCTTTATTGACTTTCTGTTGTCATATGCCATTCTTCCCTTTGTAACTCTTACATAGGATCTTGCGAGGGGCGTCTCCATCCCGGTAATGGATGCTATGAACTCCAGAAAACTCGCAAAAGCGTAATTGACACCATAGGGAGTTTTTACTCTGGGTGGTTTTATACCTGTTATTCTATGAAGCATTTCAAAAACATCCTTCATGTGTAAATTTTCAGCTGTCAGAATATACCTCTCTCCAATTTTTCCCTTTTCCATTGCAAGAATATGACCCCTGACCACATCCCGAACGTCCACAAAACTGAGAGAAGTATCTGCATATGCCGGGATTCTTTTTTTAAGATACTGAAGGATCAGCTGACCTGTCGGTGTGGGTTTCCAGTCACCTGGACCCACAGGAGCAGCAGGATTCACAATTACTGCGGGGAGATTTTCTCTGCATATCATCTTAAAAACTTCCATTTCTGCCTGATACTTGGATATTGTGTAGTGATCCTCAGTAAAACCAAGATTCCATAGGCAGTTCTCATCACAAATACCCTCTCCATCTCTAACAAAACCAACAGCAGCAACTGAACTGGTATAGACAATTTTTTCAACACCTTTTTCAAGTGCCGCTCTCATCACATTGACCGTTCCCCTCACATTAACCCTGTAAAATTCCTCCGGATCAGGTAACCATGCTTTGTAAAGAGCTGCAACATGATAAAGATGAGTAACACCTTTAAGTGCCTCAAGAAGTGAATTATAATCAAGAATGTCCCCATAAGCCTTTTCAATTTTTAAATCTGAAATGAACTCAATGTTACTGCTCTTCCTGATCAGAACCCTGACATCCACTCCCCTGCTGACAAGTTCCCTTACAAGATTTCCCCCAATAAAACCTGATGCTCCCGTAACAAGGACTTTCATCGTTTACCTCCTTTAGTACCATTTTCGCTATTCAAAACTGAGAGATATCTGTCACCTCTGTCTGGAAGAATTGCCAGGACCTTTTTTCCTCGATATTTTTCTGCGATTTTAATGCTGGCAGCGAGGGCTGCACCTGACGAGATCCCAGCAATTATACCTTCATATTTAAAAAGATAACGGGTAAATTTGAAGGCTTCTTCGGTTGTAACTGTAAGAATATCATTCACCACAGCGAGATTTAACACTGCAGGAATAAATCCTGCTCCTATTCCCTGGATACCATGTGTACCACTTATTCCCCTGCTTATGACGGGACTTTCTTCAGGTTCCACTCCAACGACCGTACACTTAATATTATTCTCCCTTACAAACTCTCCTATTCCTGTTATGGTTCCCCCCGTTCCAATTCCAGCAATTATAAAATCGGGACTGAAGAAGGAAAAAATTTCAGGAGCGGTAGTTTCAAAATGTGCAAGAGGATTGGCTGGATTAGAAAATTGATCAGGGAAATAAGCTCTTTCCCTTTCAGCTTTTTCACCTGCTACTTTTATTGCACCTTCCATGCCCCTTTCCCCGGGGGTAAGTATGACTTCAGCTCCGGCAAGTTTGAGAAGTTTGATTCTTTCTTCACTCATGGTATCAGGCATCACAATGGTAACACGATATCCCAGATACCTTCCTATATAGGCAAGGGCAATACCTGTATTGCCACTTGTC
>JALSQH010000267.1 GCA_026985515.1 bacterium | reverse complement strand
CAGACTCCAGTTTCCCCTCTTTTTCTCCCTCTCTTATGAGATAGAGGGCAGTCCTGTCCTTTACTGAACCAAAAGGATTCATGCCTTCAAGCTTAACAAATATATCTGGATAGTTCTTCAACTGAACAATGGGAGTGTTACCTATAAGATCGAGTAAATTATTCATTTTTTATCTCCTGAAGAGTTTCTCATAGTAAACATATCCATACCTTGTAAGATTTTCTCTGCTGATAAATCTCAGAGAATTTATAAGGACTTTGAAATTTACACCGGTGCCATTCTTCTCAAAGTAACCGAGAAATAATTTACCCGCTTTGCTTTCAATCATCATTGATTCTTTGAAGTTAAAAGAAAATTCTTCAAGCATATTATCAAATATTATAAAATCTTCTGTCACACCTTTTATATCAAATGTTGAAAAAAGGGGTTCACCCGAAAATTTTTCAACAAAAATTCCCTCTCCATCCCCAAAAGAAGCATATTCTGGTAATTTTTCATCAAAATAATATTCAGAAGGAGTGTAACCTTTCCAGTAACCTTTCCTCTCAGGAAACAGGCGAAAGAAAGGATATCTCCTCCATTTACTGCGTACAAATTCTTCCCTTCCTGACGCCTTTTTGTATGGGAAAAATCTGTGCGGAAATTTCTTATAATATTCTCTGTGATACTCTTCAGCGGGATAAAATTCACCAGCAGGCAAAATCAATGTTACAATTTCCCCTCTAAAAATTCCTGACAGAGTTAATCTTCTCTTTGATTCTTCAGCAAGCCTTTTCTGAGACTCATTATAATAGAAAATAGCACTTCTATACTGTGGACCCCAGTCATGAAATTGCCCATAAGGATTTGTGGGATCTATACTTCTCCAGAATTTTTCCAGCAATCTCTCGTAGGAAATTTCAGACTCTTCAAATTCTATAAGAATCGCTTCAAAGTGGCCCGTTTTCCCTGTAGAAACTTCTTCATAAGTGGGATTCTCCAGATCACCTCCTGTATATCCGGGAATTACTCTTCTGACCCCCTTAACATGCGAAAAAATATATTCCATACACCAGAAACATCCACCGGCAAAAAGAGCCTTACTCATGCAACTTATTATATAACTTTTGCCTTTTTTGTGGAAGAAAATAAAATAATTGCAATGCGTGATGTTGCAACTCTTATTTTTTCGGAAATCTTTTTTTTCAGTTCTTTTACAGGCCTAATAGTTACCTCAATTTTAGAGAAACGGCTGCCTGAATACTCTCCATCGGATTTCAAGGTTATCCTTACTCTCTTTGCACTTATGATTATTCTGAAATCTCTTGAAGACACAGGTTTTTTCAAATACATCTCAAACTTAATCACAAACAAAAAATGGTTGTACCCAAAGATTCTAATTTTGACAGGAATAATCTCCATCTTCTTCACAAATGATATTGCTCTCCTGACAATTATTCCCCTTACCATGACAATTACTGGAATAAAGAAGTACCTCCCATTAATCATAACCCTTGAGGTGATAACAGCTAATCTCTTTTCAGCTTTAAGTCCAGTAGGTAATCCCCAGAACATATTCATTTTCTACCATTATCATCTAACGCTTACAGTTTTCTTAAAAATAACCTCTACTTTCTTTCTGCCTCTTGCTTTTATTCCAATCCTCATTTCTCTGTTTATACCCCAAAATACCCCTCCATCTCCCCCTTTACCAGTGAAACTCAATGGAAAAGAGATAATACCTCTTTTCCTTTTTATCCTGTTCTTGTTTATCGTAATCAAAATCCTCCCTTTTTATTTGATTGTGCTAATTCCTCTAATCTTACTCTTTTATGACCTTAAGGCTTTCAAAATTGATTATTTTCTGATTGCAACCTTTTTATCCTTTTTTGGCTTTACAGATAATCTTAAAAAAATGGTTTCAGTTTACCTCACAGACAGCAACTCGGTTTTTCTACACTCTCTATGGTTAAGTCAGGTAATCAGTAATGTTCCAACAACATGCCTCCTTGTGGATTTCACAAAAAACTACAAAGCATTGCTGATAGGAGTTAATCTGGGCGGGCTTGGTACTCTTATGGCTTCATTTGCAAATATAATAGGATACAGATTTATCTCTTTCGGGGAAAGAAAAAAATTCCTCCTGATATTCCACATACTCAATTTTCTCCTTCTTGTCGCTGGCACTGGATTATGGTTCTTGCTGCAAAAATGATGGATTTCAGCATATAAGTAACAGGTATTGACAAATGACCATATATTTTGTATTATTCATTCAAACAGCACATAATATTGTATGGGTAAAAGGAGGAATCAGAGATGAAGAGAGTTAATTATAATCTCGAAGCAATGAAAAGCGGGAAGAAGTGGGACCCGGAAAAGGTCCAGAAAGAGCTTCAAAAGAATTTTAAAATGGGACCGATTATGAGTGGCATCATCACGCAGGAATTATTCAACAGAATTACTGAAGAAGCGGGAAAAGAGAGATTCAAAAGCGAATTGAATTCTCTTTTAAAGGAGTACGGATATTTTGAAGAATTTGATCCCTCTACACTTGAACCGGCTGACTTAACAGATAATGCAAAAACAGTTCTTGAAAAGCGTTACTTGACAAGAAATGAAGACGGTATTGTAGTGGAAACACCTGATGAAATGTTCTGGAGAGTGGCTCGTAATATAGCTCAGGCAGACAAATTTTACGATAAAAATGCAAACATTGAAGAAGTTGCAGAAAGATTCTACATGATAATGAGAAGCCTGCATTTTTTACCCAACTCTCCCACCCTTATGAATGCAGGAAAGGAGTTACAGCAGTTATCAGCGTGTTTCGTTCTCCCGATTGAAGATTCAATGGAGGGAATTTTTGAGGCTGTAAAATACACAGCATTAATTCACAAGACTGGAGGAGGTACAGGTTTTTCATTCTCAAGACTGAGACCAAAAAATGATGTTGTTAAAACGACCAAGGGAGTCTCCAGTGGTCCCATTCCCTTTATGATGGTATTTGACGCTGCCACTGAAGCGATCAAACAGGGTGGCACAAGGCGA
>JALSQH010000266.1 GCA_026985515.1 bacterium | reverse complement strand
GCCCTGTAAAGAGCTTCGGCAGTACAATCATTTTTGATTCCACTTCTGTAAGCTTTTCTGAAAAGATATCTGGCACTCTCCCTGTCTTTTTTCGTACGGGAAAATTTAAAAAGTTGAAGGTATAATTTTCCTGCTTCAAGATACGCACAGGAGATATAGTGAGAATGAGGATATCTGGAGGGAATGGAAAGAAACATATCTATTACTTTTATCCAGTTGCTTCGATACTGCCTCAATCTGGTATTCTTTAGCAATTTCTTTTTCTGAAACTCCGCCTTTTGATAATCGGAATAGGCAGAAGGGTAAAGATTTACAGTCAAAACAGCCAGAGCAAAAAAAATGATAAAAATTTTACTTCGATGCAGATTCTTCAACTTCTATTCCACCCTCCGTCTTCTTCAATGTCAATCCAAGATCCCGGGCAAGAACGGAAGATATCTCTTCAATTACCTCATCTTTTGAAACACTTTTTCCATAATAGACCACAAGAGTAAGAGCATCAGGGAAAAATTGTCCTGCCCTAACGAGGGAAGCATAACTTGAATTTTTCATGAGATCAGTCATTATTCTTACAAATTTATTTTTGAATTTCACAGGAACAGTTATTACAAGTCTGTTCAATTTCTTTATATGCATGAACCAGTTGAGCCTTACCTTCTCAAGTCCTTCTCTTATAACACTTTTTATTTCATCCATAATGAAATCAGACGTTGCAAAAGGATACAGTGCCACCTCACCAGAGTTAAATCTGAAATTATTGTTACCGGTAACCACAAGTTTTATTCTGATCTCAGAGGGAGAGACAATAAGTGGAAAAGGCCTGATGGGGCGGGAGCTCACTTTAATTAGAAAAGCATAGCGGTAATTATCCGTTGTAATGGGGAAGCCATAAGATCTGATATAGTCAGATAAAAAAGAATAAAGAGCTTTTTCTGTTACAGGGAAACTAAAATCTTTCACCACAATTTTCAGTTGCAGAGGAGGAGGAAGAATCCCCTCAGGAATGATCGTGAGTGATTCAAGAGTGGTGGTTAATAAATTTTCATTCCATTTGACACACAAAAGAAGTTTAACAGAGTGTCCATGAATAATCTTTCTTACGACTTTAACATCTGTTGCAAAATCCTCCGCCCGACTAACAATATGCTTCTTTATAATAGCGTATCTGGCTTTGAGAAACTGCAGTGGTATTTTCTTCCCAAGAACCTTTATAACTCCCCTGGCCAGAGCTATCTTTTTTGCCCTTTCAATTCCCTCCTCAACATTCTCTCTGAATATGGCAGAGCCCTTTGTCATAACGCACTGCTGGGCATAAGTATCTGATGCGAATTTAAAAAGCAGTAAAATAAAAATTACAATGCTAACCAACCTTGATTTCATCTATCTTCCTCTCCACCATTTTTCTCATCATCTCTTTAAGCTCTTCGATCCCCCTTTTTTCCTTTACTGAGACAAAAACGCTGTTTTCTAACCTCTTTTCGAATTTCTTTCTTAAAAGTTCCTCATCCACCAGATCAATTTTGTTGAAGAGATGAATGACTGGTTTATCGGTCACATCAAGGAGATTCAGTATCCTGTTTACACTCTCAAGCTCTCTTCCAATGTCGAAATTTGAAGCGTCAATTACATGAATCACATAATCCGCCTCTTCTATTTCCTCAAGAGTGGCCTTGAAAGCCTCAAAAAGATCGGAAGGAAGATTTTCAATGAAACCCACAGTATCACTCACCAGAACAACCATCCCATCCCCAATATAAACTCTCCTGGTAGTTGGATCAAGAGTGGCGAAGAGTTTATCTTCCACAAGAACATTGCTCTTTGCAAGCAGATTCAGAAGAGAAGATTTGCCAACATTGGTGTATCCGACCAGTGCAAAATGGGGTATTCCAGACCTTTTCCTCCCTTTTCTCTGTTCTGCTCTACTTTTTCTAACTTTCTCGAGTTCACGCTGGAGTTTGCTTATCCTGTTTTTAATCCTTCTTCTATCAACTTCAAGTTTCGTTTCACCAGGACCCCTTGTTCCAATTCCACCTCCCAGCCTTGATAACTCTTTACCTCTGCCAACCAGCTGGTTCAACCTGTATCTCAACTGGGCAAGTTCAACCTGAATCTTACCCTCTTTGCTTCTCGCATGCTGGGCAAATATGTCAAGAATCAGCTCAGTTCTGTCAACAACCTTAGTTTTCAGGAAATCTTCGAGGTTTTCATGCTGAAGGGGGGTCAGATCATTCCCGAATATCACCACATCAATACCATTTTTATGAACAAACTCTTTCACTTCATTTAATTTTCCTTTCCCTACCAGCAGTGATGGATTGAATCGCTCAACTCTCTGAACAAAAACTTCAAGAACTCTGGCACCAGCAGTTTCTGAAAGACTCTTCAGCTCGTAAACAAATTCTCGTACATTGCTCTTATCCTTTTTCAGAACACCGTAAACTATTACTGCTTTTTCCCTTTCCACTTCCAGATTTCTATTCATTAACCTCCCGTTACAGCCTCAATGGAGTCCTCACCAAAACGATCCTTTATGGCTCTGATGAGTTCCATTGAAGGATTAACCCAGTATCTTTCAGGAACCTCAACTATGATCTCTTTCTCGTCCCTCAGCAGATGAAAATTAAGCCTTGTCTTTCCACGGTGGTTATCAATCATCTTCTTGAGAAAGTTAATACCTTCCTCAGTTACTTCTCCATCCTTCAACATTATGTTAATCTCTCTTATCTTTCTGTTCATTATTTCCCCGATTGGAACGATATTCTCAATTATCAGCGTCATGTCATTTTCCTGTTTATCAAGATGTCCCTCAACATAGACAACCCTGTTTTCCACTATTTCTCCCCCAAAATCATCAAGAACATTTGACCAGATAATTCCGTTCACCGAACCAAACATATCCTCAAGAACAACTCTTGCAAACTCTTTCTGATTTTTGGACTTCTTTATCTCAACCTTATCAAACATCACCACCATTTTTATGAAATCACCATCTTCCCTCTCAGACAATGTACTTGTTGTCGCATTGGAAAAAAGCTCTATGTACTCCCTGTACCTTGATAGTGGGTGGCCCGTCAGGTAGAAGCCCAGTATTTCCTTCTCATACTGGAGTTTCTGTTCTTCACTCCAGGATGGACCAGCATCCACTGTGGCAAAAGTGTTTACCTCAACCTCACTGGTACCACCAAAAAGGGAAGCCTGACCGGTCTTTTTAGTTTTTCTCACCTTTTCACCATATTCCATTGCTATTTCAATATTTCGCATAAGCCACTCTCTGCTCTTACCAAAGCTGTCGAAAGCACCCCCTTTAATCAAACTTTCAATAACTTTTTTGTTCACCTTTCTGAGGTCCACCGATTCACAGAAATGGAACAGGTCCCTGAACTCTCCAACTTCTTTTCTTGCTTTTAAAATAGCAGAGATGGCACTTGACCCAACATTCTTCAGGGCATTAAAACCGAAGCGAATGCTGTTACCTTCAATGGTAAAATCCTTATCACTCCTGTTGATATCGGGGGGAAGTATTTCAATTCCCCTGCTCCTGCAGTAGTTTATGTAGGAAACAACCTTGTCAGGTTTCTCTTCGGTAGTGAGAAGAGCCGTCATAAATTCAATGGGATAGTGAGCTTTCAGATAAGCGGTCCAGAAAGAGATAACTCCATAGGCGGCACTGTGAGATTTGTTAAAACCATACTCTGCAAATTTTTCGATCAGGGCAAAAATTTCTTCTGCCTTTTCCCTGCTGTAACCCTTCTTTAAGGCACCTTCAATAAACTTTTCCCTCTGCTGCTCCATCAATTCCTTTTTCTTCTTACCCATTGCCCTGCGGAGAATGTCCGCTTCTCCAAGTGAATAACCAGCCATAACTGAGGCAATCTGCATAACCTGTTCCTGGTATACGATTATTCCATATGTTTCCTTTAAAATTGGCTCGAGGTCCGGATGAGGATACTCAATTGGGACGCGACCATGTTTTCTATTGATGAAATCGGGAACCATCTGCATAGGTCCAGGTCTGTAAAGAGCGAGAATAGCTATGATATCTGTGAACTTAGTTGGTTGAAGTTCAACAAGAATTCTCTTCATTCCCTGACTCTCAAGCTGAAATACCCCTTCCGTATCTCCCGAGGAGAGGAGCTTATAGGTTTCAGGGTCATCAAGGGGAATTTCATCAAGATTGATTTTAACCCCCCTGTACTTTTCAATGAGTTTAAGAGTCGTTTCAATAAGTGTCAGGGTTGCCAGTCCCAGTAGATCAAATTTAACAAGACCAATCTTTTCAACATAATCCTTATCAAACTGTGTGGTGGGTTTTTCCTCTCTCTGAACAAATAGGGGGAGATACTCCGTGAGGGGTTTATCTGCAACAACAATTCCAGCTGCATGGGTAGAGGCGTTGTTTTTTAACCCTTCAAGTTTCCGGGCATAGTTAAAAAGTTCCTGAAATCTTGGATCCTTATCCACAATCTTTCTGATTCTCTCCTCTTTCAGTACATCTTCGACACTCTTAACATTGTCAGGAATCATCTTGGAAAGCCTGTTAACTTCCTGAAAGGGTATACCCAGAACTCTTCCAACATTCTTTATCACCTGCTTTGTTTTCATCACACCAAAGGTGATAATTCTGCTGATATATTCCTCACCTCCGTATCTTTCTGCCAGATAATCTATTACCTGCTCTCTCTTAATCTTCTCAATATCCACATCAATATCAGGCAAACTTTTCCGCTCTGGATTTAAAAAACGCTCAAAGAGCAGTCCATACTCAATGGGGTCAATACTTGTAATCCCCAGAGAGTAAGCCACAAGGCTTCCCGCAGCTGATCCTCTCCCCGGTCCCACCATAATTCCATGGGATCTCGCATGATTAATGAAATCCTGAACAATGAGAAAATATCCCGGAAAACCTTTTTGCTTTATTATCTCGATTTCTTTTTTGAGTCTCTCCTGGTAGATTCTTTCATCTTCCTCTGTAAATTCTTTTTTCTTCTTTATTTCCTCCAGCCTCTTCCTGAAACCCTTCCATACAAGTTTTTCAAAGTAAGATTCTTCGCTTTCCCCTGGAGGAACAGGAAATCTGGGCATATGCACATGTTCAATGTCAAATTCAAACTCAACTCTTCTCGCTATCTCCACAGTATTGGATATGGCCTCCGGAGCATAGGAAAATGCCTTCTTCATCTCTTCAGGTGATTTGAAGTAAAATTCATCTGTGGGAAACCTCATTCTGTCTTCATCTGACAGCCTCTTGTTTGTCTGGAGGCACAGTAAGACTTCATGATAGGGAGCATCTTCCCTTCTCAGATAGTGGGCATCAGTGGTTGCAACAATGGGAAGGGAAAGTTCCTTGCTCAGCTCCAGCAGCCCCTGGTTAACTTTTTTCTGCTCTTCAATTCCATTTTCCTGTAATTCAAGATAAAATCTGTCAGGGAAAATGAGAGCAAGAGTCTCAGCCCATTTCTTTGCCTCATCATAATTATCATTTTTCAGATAATACGCCACAGGTCCCTGTAAACACGCGCTGAGAGCAATCAATCCTTCATTATGCTCTCTCAGAAGTTCCAGATCAATCCTTGGCTTCATATAAAAACCTTCAAGATAGGAGGCAGTCAATAACTTATTGAGATTTACATACCCCTTTCTATTCTGAACGAGGAGAACAATGTGGAAAGCAGGTTCGCCATTGGGCAATTTTCTCTTATCAAACCTGCTTCCATGTGCAAGATACATTTCAGCACCAATTATGGGCTTGAGCCCCTTTTCCTTTGCCTTGAGAAAAAACTCCACAGCCCCAAAGATATTTCCATGGTCAGTAATTGCCACAGCTTCCATATTGAATTCTCTGGCCCTTTCAACAAGTTCATCAATTCTTATTGCACCATCAAGTAGACTGTAATCTGTGTGCAGATGAAGATGAACGAAACTCATCCTCTATTCCCATTCAATTGTTGATGGTGGTTTGGAAGTGATATCATAAACAACCCGATTAATTCCCTTCACTGTGTTAACTATTCTGTTTGAAATCCTCTCAAGGAGATCATATGACAATTTGCTCCAGTCTGCAGTCATTCCATCTTTACTTTCCACAACTCTTATAGCAGCAACCCTTTCATATGTTCTTTCATCTCCCATAACTCCCACACTTCTGACTGGAAGTAAAACTGCAAAAGCCTGCCAGACCTTACGGTACAAACCGGCAGCCTTAATTTCCTCCGTGACAATGTCATCAGCTTCCCTGAGTATATTAAGGTCCTCCTCTGTCACTTCACCAATTATTCTGATAGCAAGACCCGGACCGGGAAAGGGGTGTCTGTATATAATTTCTTCGGGAAGACCAAGTTCAAGACCAAGTTTTCTTACCTCATCCTTAAACAATTCCCTGAGTGGCTCAATAAGTTTTAAATTCATCTTCTCCGGCAATCCACCCACATTGTGGTGCGATTTTATCTTTGCTGATGGACCCTTAAAACTAACACTCTCTATGACATCGGGATAAAGTGTGCCCTGTGCAAGAAATTCAACATTTTCAATCTTTTTTGCCTCTCTCTCAAAAACTTCAATGAACTTTCTTCCTATTATTTTTCTCTTTTCCTCCGGGTCAACTACTCCCCTGAGTGCATCAAGAAACTCTTCAGAGGCATCAACATATATGAAGTTCTTCAGCTTCATCCTGTTTTCGAAAGTTTCAATCACCTGTTCCGGTTCTCCCTTTCTCAAAAGCCCATTATTCACAAAAACTGCGTAAAGTTGAGAACCTATACTCCTGTTTAAAAGTGCAGCGACAACTGAAGAATCGACTCCTCCACTGAGAGCAAGAATAACGTTGCTCTTCCCCACCGTTTCTCTTATTCTCTTACTCTCTTCCTCAATAAATGAACTCATATTCCAGTTGGCTTCTGCTCCACAGATTTTAAAAACAAAATTGGATAGGATCTCCTTTCCACGGGGTGTATGAACCACCTCAGGATGAAACTGAACTCCAAATATCTTTCTTTCTCTGTGGCGAAATGCGGCCACTGGAGAATTTTCACTTTTTGCAATTACTTCAAAACCCTCAGGAACCGATTTTATTCTGTCACTGTGGCTCATCCAGACTGTTATCCTTTCATTCAAAGAGAAGCCAGAGAAGAGATCCTCATTGCTTAGTATTATCATTTCAGACTTTCCATACTCCCTTGCAGGTGAATACTCCACCTCGCCGCCAAGAAGTCTGGTTATTAACTGCATCCCGTAACAGATGCCGAGCACAGGTATTCCCAGATCAAAAATAGATCTATCCACAACAGGTGCCCCCTCATCGAGGACACTGGAGGGACCACCTGAAAGGATTATCCCCCTGGGACCGAATTCTTTTATTTTTTCAACCGGGAAATTAAATGGCTGTATTTCGCTGTAAACTCCAAGTTCCCTGATTCTCCTGGCAATAAGCTGTGTGTACTGTGAACCAAAATCAAGAATCAGTATTCTGTCAAATTTCATTTATCACTCCAGATGGTAATTTGGTGCCTCTTTCGTTATGTCAACATCGTGAACATGACTCTCCCTCAGGCCAGCAAGGGTAATCCTTATAAATCTTGCCTTTTCTTTTAACTCCTGAATATTTCTGCATCCTGTATATCCCATCCCTGATCTCAACCCACCAACAAGCTGATAAAGGACTGCCGAGAGACTTCCACGGTAGGGAACCCTTCCCTCAATTCCCTCTGGAACCAGTTTCACTTCCTTCTTTTCATTCTCCTGAAAATACCTGTCCTTGCTCTGACCAGAAGACATTGCTCCAAGGGAACCCATACCTCTGTAAACCTTGTATGTCCTGCCCTGATAGATAATTATATCTCCAGGGCTTTCATCTGTACCTGCAAAGAGGCTACCTATCATAACACTATTAGCTCCAGCAGCAATAGCCTTGGTAATATCCCCTGAAAATTTAATACCTCCATCAGCAATCACAGGTATATCATACTCCCTCGCAGCCAGATAAACATCATTAATTGCGGTAATTTGTGGAACACCAACTCCCGCAACTATTCTGGTGGTGCAGATGGAGCCTGGACCAATTCCAACCTTCACAGCATCCGCCCCCGCTTCTATAAGGTCACGGGCAGCTTCAGCTGTTGCAATGTTCCCAGCAATAATATCAACTTTGTCCCCGTAACTATCCTTCAGCCATTTAACTGTATCAATAACCCTTTCAGAATGACCATGAGCGGTATCCACGACAAGAATATCCACCCCTGCCTCAATCAGCAGCCTAACTCTTTCCTCCTTGTCCGGACCCACACCAACTGCAGCTGCAACAAGCAATCTTCCATATCTGTCCTTTACCGCCTTTGGATGTTTTATCGTTTTTTCAATATCCTTTATCGTGATCAGACCCACAAGGTTGAAATTGTCATCCACAACCAGCAATTTCTCAATTTTATGCTCATGCATTATGGCCTTGGCTTCATCAAGGGTAATATCAGGTTTCACCGTTACGAGTCTTTCCTTTCCTGTCATTACATCTTTTACTTTTTTTGAAACATCAGTTTCGAATCTTATATCCCTGTTGGTGATAATTCCAAGGAGCTTTCCTCCATTGTCAATCACCGGGATACCTGATATATCATGCTCATCCATGATCTCCAGTGCTTTTTCAAGGGTTTCATCCGGATGAATTGTAACAGGCTTGTCAATTATAAGGCTTTCAAATTTCTTCACCTTCCTCACTTCATGGGCCTGTCTTTCCGGGCTCATGTTTCTGTGGATGACCCCCAGTCCACCTTCAAGTGCCATCACAATTGCTGTACGGGACTCGGTAACCGTGTCCATTGCAGCTGAAAGCACAGGAATGTTCAATCTGAAATTTCTGGTTACTCTGGTGCTAACATCAACTTCTGATGGCAAAACAGATGATCTTGCAGGTAAAAGCAGTACATCATCAAATGTCAAACCTTCTTTCAAATCCTTCTCAAGCATTTCTTCTCCTCTCCTTTAAACTTAATAATACTCCTTCAAGCAATCCTCCCTCGCTGTTGTAACCCTCACCCACCCCGAATGTTTCCATGAAAACTTTCATAATAAGCAAACCGGTGAAAATTACATCTTCCCTGCCCTTCTCCATCCCGGCTAAAGTTCTCCTCTCCTCAAAACTCATGAGTGCTATTCTACTGAGCCATCTATTCACCAGGCTCTTTGTAACAATAAATTTGTTTAGAATTTCCCTTTTATACTCTCTCAATCCCAGTTCCAGCATGATAAGTGTTGTTACGGTACCACCTGTAAGTACGACTTCCCTGAAAAAGTGCCCTTTGAATTTATTATACACCTCCTCCATTTTTGTAACAAGAAATTGCTCCATAGAGCGTGTAACTTCCGGATCTGCAGGCATACCCGGTGAAAATTTATCCCATAATTTGACAATTCCCCACGGCAAACTTTCATAAAAAAAAGTGTTACCATCTTCCAGAGCAATTTCGGTACTTCCTCCCCCTATGTCAATAAAAAGTGCTTCCCCTTCACTTCCTATTTCATTAACTGCTCCTCTATAAGAAAGGAAAGCCTCTTCTGAGGCCGGGATTATCTCAATGTCTATGTTGAGCTCTTCCTTCGCTCTTTTGACAAACTCTCCACTGTTTTGACTTTCTCTGAAAACCCCGGTTGCAACTGCTCTGTAATGACAATTATCTATCACCTCTCTGAATTTCCCCAGAGCCATTAATCCTCTCTCAATGGCAGATTTTGAAAATTTACCAGTTTCTGTAACAGATTCGCCCATTCTGACTATGACTCTTTCCATATTCAGGGCTCTGTAATATGGAGGATTTTCCTGTGGAAGAGCCTTCAATATTCTGAAGCTATTTGATCCAAGATCAAGAGAAACGAGGCATGTCATTCAGGTTCATTCCCGGAAAGTGCTTTTTCAACAAGACAGGTTATCATATCATCTGCGAAATTCTTGGTTATTAATTCCCAGCGCATAAGGGTATTGATGAGAAGTTGTTTGATAATCTTCAAAGCAAGTGATGGAACTTTCTCAGATAAAAACTGGAATTTTTCCCTCGTCAGAACCAGAAGCTCTACATTTTCCAGTGCCTTGGCAGTGTAAATTTTGGGCATTGCGTAAATCAGTGATAGTTCGCCAAAAAACTGCCCCGGCCCGAGAAGAAGAAGGGGGTGGTTCTCCACCCCCGGATTTATCTTTCTTGAAAGCTTTATTCTCCCTTTCTTTATAAGATAGAAAGCGGAAACCTGCATACCCTCTTCAAAAATAAAGGAGTTCACATTGTAGCTTCTCTCTTCCATCAATTTTGCAAGAACCGCAAGCTCTTTGTCGGTAAGATCTTTAAACAATGGACACTTTTTAACATAGGCTATTTTAGCCATTATATCTGGTATTCCTTCCTGAGTTGATTTGCAATGACAAGCCTCTGTATCTCATTTGTTCCTTCATAAATCTCCGTAATTTTAGCATCTCTGTACAGTTGCTCAACCTTGTAATCTTTAATGTAACCATAGCCACCATGGATCTGAACAGCCCTGTTTGTCACCCAGACAGCAGTTTCAGATGCGTACATTTTTGCAACAGCAGATTCCTTCGTGTGCCTTACACCTTTATCTTTTAGATACGCAGCCTTCAAGGTAAGCAATTTGGCTGCTTCAATTCTTGCATGCATATCTGCAAGCATCCACTGGATAGCCTGAAAGTTTATGATATTCTGACCAAAGGCAACCCTTTCCTGAGCAAATTTTATTGCCTCTTCAAAAGCCCCCTCTGCAATCCCCACAGCCTGAGCAGCAATACCGATCCTTCCTCCGTCAAGGGTTACCATGGCAACTTTGAATCCTTCCCCCTCTTTTCCGAGCATATTTTCAGCAGGCACTCTCACATCTTCAAGGGTGATTTCTGCAGTGCCTGAGGTTCTTATTCCCATTTTATCCTCAACATGAGTAATTTTGAAACCGGGTGTATCCGCTTCAACGATGAAAGCGCTTATTCCATGATGCCTCTTGGACTTATCTGTCATGGCAAAAACTATTGCCACATCAGCCTGGGGACCGTTGGTTATAAAGTTCTTTACGCCATTGAGAACATAGTAATTTCCATCCTTCACAGCAGTGGTTCTCTGCTCCGCCGCATCTGAGCCAGCCTCAGGTTCAGAGAGGGCAAAACATCCAAGTATTTTCCCGCTGGCAAGGGGGGTTAGATATTTTTTCTTCTGCTCCTCAGTTCCAAACTTGTTTAATGGATCACAAACAAGAGAATTATTGACAGACATAATTACAGCTGTACCCGGATCATATTTTGCGATCTCAATCATTGCAAGGACATAGGAAATGGTGTCGAATCCGGCTCCACCATACTCAGGTGGAATGGCAACTCCCATAAATCCAAGTTCTCCCAGCTTCTTTACAACCTCTTCAGGAAAGACTTTGTTGGCATCCCATTCCCTCACTTTTTCATACGGCAGTTCCTTCTGGGCAAATTCTGCTGCTAACTGCTGAACCATCTTCTGCTCTT
Organism: bacterium; assembly: GCA_026985515.1. Classification (GTDB taxonomy): domain Bacteria; phylum JALSQH01; class JALSQH01; order JALSQH01; family JALSQH01; genus JALSQH01. The sequence goes on along the minus strand of JALSQH010000266.1, from coordinate 5,085 downwards.
CTGTTAATTCAAACTGCATCTCACACTCCTTTCCTTCTGGTTTCTTTAATTTTATACATAAAGTGAGGGATTTTCAAATAAAAGCCCGGACAAACAACATTTATCGTGCAAATTTTAATACGGGGCCCTCAACTATGATTATTTCTTCCATATCCTTCAGGGGGAACATCTCCCCATCGATAAGAAATCCGTAAGAAAGAGTAATTTTTACCTCTTTGCTCCTTCTGTTATAGTGTAGAGGGTGACTGAAACGTCCGCGAAGTACCTTGAAGAAATCTTTCATAATAACTTTCACCGGTACAGAGCTGGCAAGGGTATAAAAACCTTCTCCCTCTTCAGAAAAAGGAGCAATCCAGAGCCCAAGGTTGGGTACAGTTGAAACCGTTACAGTTAATGTGGGACCCTCCCAGAGGAATTTACCGTCTATCTCAACTTTCATAACAGGTGCATCAAAATAATTATTATTCTTCACAAGAAAGGGAAAGAGAAATGACACCAGGGGCCACAGGGCAACTTTGATTCCTGTGAAAAGATTGGGCTCTCCACAGCAGTAGTACTGTTCCATTGATTTGTATGGAAGACCGCTGGTGAAAATAAAACCGGTGTATTCTTTATCCCTCGTTTTAATCCTGAGAGTGGGCACATCAAATTTATTACCTCCAAGATGTTTCAATATCCTGAGAGGTGAGCCTGAATATCCAAGATTTCTTCCAACTGTATTGAAGGTTCCTCCTGGAAGATAAAAAAAGATGGGTGGTTCGGAAAAATATTTTAAAATGGCATTAAGGGTGTGAAAAAGTGTCCCATCTCCACCCCAGATTCCGATAAGTTCAGGTTTTTGCTCACTCAGTTGCCTGCTAACACTGTTAAGTTCATCAAGGGAAGATGTGAGTATGAATTCAAAATCAAAATCTTCTTTCAGCTCCTTTAATATACTGGCATATCTCTTTCGTATCCCTTTCGCATTCCCATTTACGATCACTGGATTTTTCATACTTTAATAATACCATATGGAGCTCTCGCGTCAACTATCTGCCAATCTCATACCTCATGAGAATCCTTTTGCCATTCTGTAGACTGAACATAAAACCATTACCATCAGGTTCAATAAATTTTCCAGGATAAACACTTCCCGTAAAAGGTGGAAGGTTGTTACCTGCAAATATGGGAATTTCCTCATTAGAAAAAAGATTAATAGCAGTTATTCCAAAGATATTGTCGTCAGATGCAAAAAATATCCAGTCACCTTTCCTGCCCACATTGTATGGAAAGAAGTCATGTATATAAGCAACTCTCATTATCCTATCATCATCAGAGGATAGATTTCTCCTGTGCAAATAGCTATCAGCGATGTAATACATGTCTTCACCAGAAATACCCAGGAAAACATCAATATCGTGTATACTTTTAATCTGGGTACTTCCCAATTTTCCATATAAAACATCATGTACAAAGTCCGCTTCTGTTACCTCAACAGCGAAGTAAGTATCTGTAAGATAAAATCCAACAGGAGTTGTAACACTCATTTCAAAAGGAAATGGATCGATCCAGTCTTCTCTATCATCGCCAGAACCTTCATCAACATGTATTCCATCATCCCCCAGGTCATAAATGTGAACAACATACCTGTCATTCTCATAACTGCTGAAAAGAAACCTTGTACCTGATGGTACATTGAAATTAGAGATTAAAAATTCGTAATCGCCCCACTTTAGTTTGTACCCACCAGAAATGTTTGAAGGTTCAAAAAGATTGCCTGTGTGAATATCATACATGAGATACTTTTGTTGTCCTTGAGTAAAATTAGTGAAATTTGCATTAATAAAAACCTCATTACCAGCAGGAACAGAGACAAAAAAGGAGTCTTCGCTTTTTATTCCTCCAATATATTTTCCTGTGATTCTATCGAAAACATATAGCGTGCTGCCCTGAATAAGGTTATTATAATAATCAAAACCTGTTACCACCACATAATCGCCGTTGCTCGATATCTTAAAACCATTATCTACAGAAGTTGATCCAAATGGATAGAAAATTTCTGGATTTTCTCTGTAAATAGTATAATTTTCGTTCCCATAATTTTCCTGGAGTACGAAAGGTATATCCCCGAGAAGATAAGAATCCCCGGCAAATCCGTTTTCACTCTTTTTTTCAGGCTGAATATTTCCATACCAGTTATCACCGTAATCCTTCACCTTTGCCAGGTCATACCAGTAAATCCCGGTCCTCAGAGAGACGACATCGGGTTCCATTGAAGCTATCATTGAAAGAGAGGGATATATCCTTTCCGAATCAACCCATCGGGAAATATCTGTGGTAATCTTCTCATCATCGCCTGTACAGGGAATTCCATCACTGCCAAAATCATAAAAGACATGTCTGATGGTTCCATCATTGGTGGTATAAACATATGTAAAACTTTTTCCGGTAGCATCAAGGATACCGAACTCAATCCCGTCTCCGCTCTGGATTATGCACTGCCTATCGGAAGAGTCATAAAGGAAATTTTCCCCCAGATCAATAACTCTCAGGGTTGAATAAGTCAGTGGATTTGATGAATCAAAGGAAGTTGCAAGGAAAAGATATCTTCCAGAAAGATCCAGAATGCGGCCGGGATCTTTGATTATGTCGCCTCCCTCACTGATGTCAAAGCCTATTTCATAAAAATATCCAGTTTGAATACTGCTGCTACTTATTGTCAACGGAACTTCAGAAACATTGTTAACCATTACCCGTCTCTCAACAACTCCATATGGCCTTTCAATAGGATTGTTGCCCCCTGCATAATATTCGCAACTATCACCCCGCCACTGAAACACAATGAGATAAGGAGCATCACTATCAACATGTACAGGCTCGTCAAAACGAAGAACATACTCAAAAAAATCACTTGTAAATGAATTTACCGTGGAGGTGGATGCTATACGGGAATAAGTATCTGAAGATGTCTCCTTATAGATGGCTCCCCGTATTGTAGTATTGCCGCTGCACTTCAGATAAGCACGTATAGCAGAAATCTTATAGCTACTGTTAAATGAAATTTCAATACCTCTCAACCTGTCGGTTCCGGTGTAGGAGTCGCTGTCGAAAAATAATCTTTCGTAACCATTGATTACTTCAGGAATCTCAAGGATCTCCCTTACCTCGCCAGGTGTAAAAGGAGTCTTATAGGTATTATAAGATCTTTCTGATTGCGTAAAATCCTTGATAGATTCAGGAGCGTAGTAAAGGTTTATGTAATCTGCAACCTTATGTTTCTGAAGGAGAAGAATCTGACTGTATGCCCTGCTATCATCAACGGAAATATGCGCTATTTCATGATTGTCCTCAGTAATAGCAGGATTATATGATTCAGAAGAACCGATCAATTCCATATCTGGCATTGTCACAACTCCAGGAAAGTTATCATCTCTGGATAGAGTTTTCCAGGATAATCTATTATTTCCATCAGTACAGATACCAGCAACAAACACCGTACCAAACTGAACTCTCGCATCAACAGGAACCATGACCCATGTTTTCTCCATAAAACCATTTTCCCCGTAACCGGTCCCCAGACAGCTGAGAGGTATAAGGCTCACATAGGCACTATCACCATAAACATTCCCATACATTCCGTAAAGACCATCTGTGGATTCCCTGCTGAGATTTACCAGCTGATAAAAACCATATATTTGTGTTTCAGATGTGACACGATAATAATTGAAATAGCATCTCCACTTATCAACATTATAGAAAGTAGAAGAAGTTACCGATGGCGCCATAATTATACCTTTTCCAGTAGTCACCCAGGCAACCCCACCCTGATTGGTAGCAAGTGTTGCAATCCTTTCCTCTGTAGGGAAGAGATATGAATAGGAACTCCAGCTATTATCACTCATTTCAAACTTGTCTGCAAGAAGAAAATTTGGCAACAGACCTCCTCCAGACCCCAGCAAAATTTCATTACCATCATAGTTTGTAATTGATTTCAGACTCTCAACATACAGGTAATCAGTACCTTCAGAGCAATTTGCGAACCTGCTGTAAATATCATCTGAATAAATTTTCTCATCATCAAAATTGTAAAAAAAGACCTTGCTGTCACTGTATTTCCTGTAAAAAATTCCGTGAGAAGCAATTGTAATAAGATCCGATAAATTTGAATCAGTAAAAACAGGTTCCGAATTTCTGGCAAATATTCTCAACAAAGCAGGATAACTCCTGTTTCCCGCTTTATCCACAGCATATATCTCCACATCCACTTCTCCATTTTTCAGCAGGGGGATCCCTCCCTCTCTGAAAAGGCATACCCAGAGACCTTCATTCCTTCCTATTGAATCGTTGTTATAAACGTCCCCTGTTTTGCAGTTTAATCCTCCATAAACTTCATAGTGATCAAAATTATCCTCTCCCGGATCAGCCAAAGAAGGATCAACAGACCCTCTTGAGAGGAAAACAGGTATAGAAATCGCATTTACATACACCTCGTTTAACAGAAGCTGTGGGGCCGATGGTGGATCTGAATCCTGCTCTATGACAACTCTATCATATTGAGACACATTACCCGCCTTATCCTTTCCCCTTATGAACACACTCACTACCTTATCAGGTTCAAGAGGAACGGGTATCTCAAGAGACTGAGAAGAATTGACAAAATCTGAATCAGGGCAGTAAGAAGTATCTCCATCCTCAACACAGTACTGGTAAAGATCAAAATTCACATCACTGGAAGGTGTGGTTATTTCAACAAGGTAACTATCAGTATTAACAAAGATTCTACTTCCTCTATGACCCAAAAGCGGTCTTGTGGGCGGAGTTGAATCATAAATTATCTGAACAATGGCAGAATCTCCTGTGTTTCCAGCTTTATCCACTGCTCTTAATCGTAGCATGTTTATTCTCTGGGGAGTTCCCGTAAGCAACCTGTAATAAAAATCTGTGGTGGACTCACTTCCTCCACATGGTACAAAATCTGCCCTGTCTCCACCCTGACATTCCCACAAAAGGAAATTGCTATCAACACTTCCTCCGCTCCTCTTCAAAACATAATCAACCTGATTTGTGATCTGATTCTGATATATCACAGCAGGTATCGAAGGAGGG
>JALSQH010000265.1 GCA_026985515.1 bacterium | reverse complement strand
TCCCGGGTTGTAATCTCTCCAGCGACAATTACTTCCCTGGAAAGATGATGACTCACATATCCTGTAGTAGGTGGCTCCATCTGCAGAAATGTAGAACAGGGGTGTATCTGAATTAACATAAATACTTACAGGTCTGAATACTATATTTTGAGGAGGTGTTGTATCAATTGTTATATCCCGGGAAACTGTACTGCTGATATTTCCTGCTCTGTCCTTTACCCGTGCATAAAGGGTTACGTCACCATCAGAGGAAAAATGAAATACGCCAGTTGAAGTAAATGGTTGCCATGTGGCACCGGCAAAATCATCCCTGTCTGACACTTCAAAGAGAAGAGAAGAAACATTATTTATGCCATCATCAGCTGTCAGGTGGTACTCCACATCAGGGGAACTGGTAATGGAAGGTGAATAAATATCAAGCTGAAGTGAGGGTACATGGGTATCTTTGACCACAATGAGAGGCACAGAAGTACAGGTGACATTGTGAGAAAAATCACTGAAACATCCTTTGAATTTGTGCTCACCCTCCGACGTAATGGTCACTGAATAATAATTTCTGAATGAAACCCAGTTGCCAATATTTTCCTTATTCCATAGTGGCTTACCATCTTCCTCAATATAAAAACCCTTTACACCCGAAGTTTCATCATAAATTGAAAATTGAAATGGCAGGGTATCTCCTCCTCTCCAGTAATAAACGCCATCGTAAAAATTCAAATATTCGCTGCTCAGTGGTTCGAATCTGTAAATAACTGGCTTTTCAGTATCAAGAGTAATGCTGCTTCTCAAAATTTTGCTCTCTCTACCTGAAAGGTCTCTGAACCTTACACAAACATACTTTAAACCATCACCCGGGGATAAAAACCACTTTTTGCTTGCAGTGAAATCTTCCCAACTACCCTTTGAGAAATCACATTTATCTTTCGTTCCATTGACAACAATCATCTGAACAGCGTTAAATCCATAAAGATTAAGAGTCACCTCTGTAGTTGCTGTATATCTGTTACTTTCAACTGGTGGAATAACATTCAAAGGGGAAAGATACCCCACAATCTCAAAATCTCCCGTCACTTTTCTGAGAGAAATGGTTCCAACATTATCCTCTGCTTCCTCATTTTTACCAATCCTGTAGCCTGCAATCACACCCGGCGCATACCCCTCTTTTTCCGCAACAATGTCATAAACACCAGCAGGAACATCAGTGACTGTAAAAGTTCCATCCTCAGAAGCCACAGCTGTATAGCTCACACTCACGCTTTCTGCTTGAGGGAAAAAGGTGTAAGAGTGTGCCGAAGTGTTCATCTTAATGCTTCCCACTTTCCTCAGGGTAATTACAGTACCGGAAGGACTTTCAAATCCTCCATCCTCAGATAACAGCTTCACTGATCCATTAACCTTTACCCTGAGCAATTTCAATTCAATTGTACCAGCATCCACTATGCCCCCGATGGGGAGAACTATTTCCTTAACGTAGGGTCTGTAGTATCTTGTACTAACAACCATTTTGTAAGAACCAGGATAAATACCTGAAATAGTGAACCTGCAGGAGGTAGTACCAGTCGTTTCTCTGTAGGTTGCAGTTGAAGCTGAGTAAAAATCGCCAGTTAAAGTTATATTCACACCAGAACAATCACTTTCATCTTCCAGGACAACCTCACCATATAACGTCGCAGGGGCCTGTTTCCGTGGCGGAGTCTTAATATCGTAAGGATTGACATGGTCAAGGGAGGAAGAACATGAGTATAAAAAGAGCATAAGGATTGAAAATAATAAAAAAATTGGATTCTTCTTCATGACTTCTCCCCTTTTTAGAAATACTACTTGTAGTGTAATGCCTGTTCAACAAAATTTCAATGATATATATCACATTTTTTGAAAAATTTTACTTGACACCCGTTAACTTTTCTGATAAAGATTGCTTTAACCAGGAGGTGCTTTTGGAAAGATTCGTCAAGCTTCTAGTGCTCTTATCCACGGCAATAATTACCATATATGGCTGTGGGAAGTCAAATTCAAAAAAATTTATTGTAGTTAAAAACTTCACAGTGGTACCCGATCACTCCTCTCTTTTTGGAAACATAAAAATAGAGATTTTCTCTGAATCCTTTCCCGCAGGAATAACCTCTGTGAAAGTCACAATTGCAGGTAAACCCCTGTATAACCTCCAATATTCTGGTGGTAAAATAGAAGGATATGTGGAAGGAAACGAAAAGCCTGGAAGATTTGACATTAAAGTTTTTACAAACAGGGGCAATTTTCTTCTCCCAACCGCCTTTAAATATGAACCTTTAAGATATCCCGCCTTCAGAAAAATGGTTGCCGTGGGAGCCAGTTACACCCATGGATTTATAAGTATGGGGCTGGAATGGAATCTTCAGCTCTACAGTCCCTTTGCTCAGGTTGCAAAACAGGCTGGAGCATACTTTCCCCAGGCACTTGTGGTGAAAGGGATTTTACCACCTCAGGATATCAGAACATTTTTTCAGAAATGCACAGACACTTCTGTGACCCAATTCCCCATTAGAAGAATTATGAGAACATTCCGCCTTCTAAAAAGCAGCAATCACAATCTATTCACCCTTGCCACCTACCGCGTTGATCCATATTTGCAGGTATACAACGCAGGGATAGGGGGAGCAACAATTCAGGACACTGTGGAAGGAGCAACAAAGGGAAGAATACCAGCTCTTGCAGTCCTTGAAAATCTTTCCTATAACCCCTTCACTGACATTTATTTTGCATTCTCCGATCCACCTCAGGGTAGCCCATTCAAATATGCCGTTTCACTCCATCCAACTATTCTCTTTTCCACAGATCTCTACGCCGATGATATTCTTGAATTTGCTCTGATGGATGGAACACCTTCTCTATCTTCCATAACACCTGTGAGTACGGTGAAAAGAGAACTTCAGAAGATGTTTACAATTATGAAAGAAAACAATATAATGGGCTTTATAGCAAATATGCCAGACATCACAATGATGCCACTGGTAAAAAAGATGAAAGACGCACTGTTGCAAAAGGGTTATTCAGAAGAAGATGTAAATAAATGGTGGAAAGGGTTAAAAAGCATATCAGCACAGTACAGTATGGCATTTACTGAAGAAGCAAAGAAATTTGATAATATCCACATAGTGGATTTCCGAGGTTACCTCGAAAAAATGAAGAAATCCAGAGAAAATGGTGAGAGTTATAAAATGGAAGGGGGTATCATCATTCGGGATGGAGGAGTGGTAATAGGTAATCAGATTTTCACCAATGACTTTCTTGATGGACTGGTAAGTCTTGATGCAGTCCACCTCACCTACACCGGATATGCACTCATAGCAGACATGTTCATTGCTACAGTTAATAAAGATCTGGGGTATGATATTCCATACATCGATCTGGAAAAGATAGCTGAAATTGATCCATTAAATCCTGAGAC
>JALSQH010000264.1 GCA_026985515.1 bacterium | reverse complement strand
TGCAGGAAGAAATTTTATTTTCCCGCTTTTTCTGTTTTTAACAGGTTGTGCAGGACATCTGATTATCCCGGAAGGTAAGGATGTCAGAGCATATAAAGGAGAAGGAAGTTTAAAATTCAGTAACGATGAGGAGTTTTCGGGTGATTTTGTTTTTCTTATAACCAGGGAGGGAAATCTCAGGGTTGATCTTGTCACTTTCTGGGGTCAACCCTATGCCATGATCTCCAGGTATGAAAATAAGATGCTTATTTTCTCGCCTTTTGAAGAAGTAGCTTATGAAATTGAGAGCAACGATTTTTCCACTCCACTAACAGCTATTTTTGGAATTTTGCAATGGATCCTCTTTAACGAAACTCCTCATAATGGAATGTTGAGGATATGGAGAAGAGGAAACGAGTATATTTTCAGAGTAAAGGGATTGCTTGAAGGAAAAGCAACAATTGGAGAAAATTTAAATATGGTTTTTCAATTTGAGAATGGTAAGGGAAGGGGAGAACTGAAAATTTCAAGTATGAAACCGGTACCGCCTCCTTCCCGTACATTTTTTAAACTCTCTCTCCCTCCCGGTGTCAAAATAGAAAAACTGGAGTAGTGAATGAGAAGAATAAGGAGTTACACCTTCTTTTTGTTCATTCTGCTTATTTTTTCGTGGGGATGCAAAAAGAAGAACCGCATTGATGAAGAATACTACAGATATCTCAGCGATCCCAATTTACCTCCCGCATATGGAGGTGAATTTGTTACTGCATCAATTGGTGATGCCAGTGTGTTGCTTCCTGTTCTGGCCACTGACAGTGCATCCTTTGATATTATTTCCCTTGTTTACAATACCCTCATCAGGTATGACAAAAACCTGAATTTTAAAGGAGAGCTTGCAAAAAAGTGGAAAGTTTCAAAGGATGGAATGGTGATCACCTTTTACCTTCATAAGAATGTCAGATGGCATGATGGAGTACCTTTTACAGCTGATGATGTTATTTTCACATACAAACTTATAACTGACCCAGAAACTCCAACACCCTATGCGAGTCAGTTTAATGTGATTGATCACATTGAGAAAGTTGACGATTATACGATAAGGGTATATTATAAGGAACCTTTTGCTCCGGCACTCAATAGCTGGGCAGGTCTCTACATTGTACCCAAACATCTTCTGTATGGTAAAAAAGTTACTGACCCTTCATTGAAATTAAAAAGACATCCCATTGGGACGGGTCCCTATAAATTTGTGGAATGGAGACCTGGGGATAGAATTGTACTGGAAGTTAACAGAGATTATTTTGATGGACGTCCCTACATTTCAAAGTATGTTTACCGTATTATCCCTGATCAGGCGACCATTTTTCTTGAGTTGAAAGCAGGTGGCCTTGATGAAGCTGGGTTAACTCCAGTCCAGTTTGTCAGGCAGAGCAATTTTGAGAGATTTAGAAGAAATTTTAACAAGTATAAATACCTCGGATTTGGATACACTTATCTCGGATACAATCTGCTAAATCCACTCTTCAGAGACAGGAGAGTGAGGCAGGCTATCAGCTATGCCATTAACAAAAAAGAAATTATTGATGGAGTGTTGATGGGGCAGGGGATAATTGCCACAGGTCCATACAGACCGGGTACCTGGTATTACAATCCGGATGTGAAAAAGTATCCCTACAATCCCCAGATGGCATTAAAATTGCTTCATGAAGCTGGATGGTATGATCATGATGGAGATGGTATTCTTGATAAGAATGGCAAACCCTTCAGGTTCACTATTATGACGAATCAGGGGAATAACCAGAGAAAGCTAACTGCGGAAATTATACAGAAAAGATTGAGAGAGATCGGTATAGATGTAAAAATAAGAATAGTGGAATGGTCAACATTCATAAATGAGTTCATTGATAAGAAGAAATTTGATGCAGTCATACTTGGATGGGGTCTTGATCCAGATCCCGATCAGTATGATATCTGGGCTTCTACAAAGACTGGACCAAATCAATTTAATTTTATATCTTACAAAAATCCAGAGGTGGATAGGATCCTTGATGAGGCGAGACACACCTTTGATATTGAAAAGAGGAAAAAGCTTTACTACAGATTTCAGGAAATTCTTGCAGAGGATCAGCCCTATACATTTTTATACATTCCATATTCACTGGTGGCTGTACACAAGAGAGTCAGAGGTATAAAACCTGCTCCTGCGGGGATAAGTTACAACTTTATTCGCTGGTATATTCCTCGACCTCTTCAGGGTAAAAGGCTGGTGGAATAATGGCAGGATATCTTCTCAAAAGACTGGCAGGTTTGATTCCACTTCTCTTTGGAATAACGATTATAACCTTTATTGTGATTCATCTCGCTCCCGGTGCACCTGGACAGGTTCAGCTTCAGATGAATCCAAAAGTTAACAGGGAGGTCATAGAACGATTGAGGAAACTGTATGGTCTGGATAAACCCCTCTATGTTCAGTATTACGAATGGGTGAAGAGAATAGTTAAGCTGGATTTTGGTCTTTCCATGAGTCAGGATAGAACTCCTGTAATCAAAAAGATAGCGGAAAGATTGCCGGTCACTGTGCTGTTGAATTCTATTGTAATGCTTCTGGTACTCTTGCTGGCACTTCCAATAGGAATATATTCTGCTTACAAAAGGAATTCCCTCACAGACAGAACCATAACTGTGGCTGTTTTTATAGGATTTGCCACTCCCAGTTTCTGGCTCGCTCTTTTACTGATGATATTTTTTGGAATTCAGCTTGGTATCCTTCCCATTTCGGGTATTACTTCTCTTAATTTTAATCAACTCACTTTCTGGGGAAAGGTGCTTGATGTGGCAAAGCATCTTATTTTACCGGTGATTTCTCTCTCTGTGGGATCTCTTGCATACCTCTCCCGATATGTCAGAGCAAGCATGTTAGAGGTTCTCAGGCAGGATTATATAACAACTGCAAGGGCAAAGGGGGCCGGGGAGAACAGGGTAATTTTTGTTCATGCTTTGAAAAACGCACTTCTTCCTGTGATCACCATTCTGGGTTTGAGCCTGCCGGGACTGATAGGTGGAAGTGTAATCATTGAATCAATTTTCGCTATTCCGGGGATGGGGAGACTGTTTTTTAACAGCGTGTATATGAGGGATTATACCACGGTGATGGGAATTCTTGTAATCGGATCATTCCTCACCCTCCTTGGAAATCTCCTTGCTGATATATCCTACGCTCTCGTTGATCCCAGAATCCGTGAGGGGCTGGGGGAAAGGTAAAAAGGGGGTAAGTATGGAAAAAAAGAAGAAAAAACTTGGTGAAATTCTGGTGGAGGAGGGGCTAATTGATGTTTATCAGCTTCAATCTGCCCTTGCGCATCAAAAGCAATGGGGTGGAAAGCTCGGTCAGATCCTTGTAAAGCTTGGGTTTTTGACGGAAGAGGAATTGCTTGGTTTTTTGAGTTACTACTTCAAAATTCCCAATGTGGATCTGAAAAAGGTTGCTATCCCGCCTTCAGTGATAAAGCTTGTTCCGGAGGATATTGCGAGAAAGTATAATGTACTGCCGCTCACTGTAAAAGATGAACTTGGTAGAAAAATCCTTTATCTTGCCACTGCAGATCCAACAAATGTCGTGGCTATTGATGAACTGGAATTTGCACTGGGAATGCCAATAAGACCGGTCCTTGCTTCTGATAATCTGATTGCCGAGGCAATAGAGTTCTACTATGGTGGAAGGGGATTGTTCAGACCCGACCGAGATGCTGTACCGAGTAATAAGCTGAATTTCACCTCTCTGGTTAGAAAGCCGGGTAAAATGGTAAAAGAAGAGGAAAAGAAGGAAGAGTCTCTGGATGATTCAACAATTTTCATCTTTGCCAACGGAAAGGAGCAGGTTATAAATCTTGAGGATGAGGGAATGAATCGTGTTGATACATCTGAAAAAGTGACTGAAAAAATTGAGGAGGGCAAAACTGCTCAAACTGATCAGATGATGGTCAGGTTGAACCAGATTTATGCTCTCATGCAGGATTTAAATTCCAAGATAAATGCCCTTGCCAAACTTCTCATAAACAAAGGAGTAATAGGAAAGGAAGAGTATCTTGCCATGTATAGAAGGGAGAAGTCCAGGAAGAGTTCAAGGTAGAGGCTGTGGGAAGCGATTTTGTCAGGCGCTTTTTCAGGGATAAGGTTGCTGTTACAGGTTTGATCCTTGTTATTGCAGTTTTTATAGTTGCTATTTTTGCGCCCTATATAGCCCCATATCCACCTGATGCAATTGATCCTTCCCATCCTCTTCAGCCCCCCTCAATTCATCACATTATGGGCACAGATTCACTTGGAAGAGATGTATTCAGCAGAATGGTTTATGGAGCAAGGGTTTCACTGCTGGTGGGTTTTGTGGCTGTGGGAATTTCTACACTGATAGGCACCATCCTTGGAGCAATTGCTGGATACTATGGAGGCTGGGTTGATACAATTATTATGAGATTTGTGGATATTATGCTGTGTTTTCCTACATTTTTCCTGATCCTGGCAGTTATTGCTTTTTTAAATCCAGGGATAATAAACATAATGGTTGTAATCGGACTGACCAGCTGGATGGGAGTTGCCAGACTCGTGAGAGCTGAATTTTTGAAGTTGAAATCCCAGGAATTCACACAGGCTGTGGTTGCCGTGGGAGCAAGGGATTTGAGGATTATTTTTAAACACATACTTCCAAATGCCATGGCACCTGTCCTTGTGGCAGCCACTCTTGGAGTTGCAGGAGCAGTTTTAACAGAATCTGCGTTGAGTTTTCTGGGGCTCGGGGTTCAACCTCCTACACCAAGCTGGGGCAACATTCTTGCAGAAGGAAAGGATAACATTGAAATAGCCTGGTGGTTATCATTTTATCCAGGTCTGGCAATACTCATAACTGTACTTGGTTACAATCTGGTAGGTGAGGGGATTAGGGATGCCATTGACCCGAGGTTAAAGGATGAATAATCTGCTTGCTGTAAAGGATCTGCATACCTATTTTCATCTGCGAAATGGTGTTGTTAAAGCTGTGGAGGGGGTTTCCATAGAGGTGAAACAGGGTGAGGTCGTGGGAATAGTAGGAGAGTCTGGTTGCGGGAAAAGTATGACTGCTCTTTCAATTATGAGGCTTATTCAACCACCTGGGAGGATTGAAAAGGGTGAAATAATATTTAAAGGAAGAGACCTCCTCAAAATGGAAGACGAGGAACTGCGTAAAATTCGTGGAAGTGAAATTTCAATGATTTTTCAGGAGCCGATGACTGCTTTAAATCCCGTTTTCACAGTTGGATACCAGATTGAAGAGGTTCTGAAATTACATTCTGAACTTGGAAAGGAGGAGAGAAAGAGCAGAGTAATTGAAATGATGAGGAAGGTTGGTCTCCCCGATCCGGAAAAAAGGTACCGGGAGTACCCCCATCAGTTAAGTGGGGGTATGAGGCAGAGGGTTATGATAGCAATGGCACTCATAATGAATCCATCTCTTGTTATTGCTGATGAACCGACCACGGCACTTGATGTGACAATTCAGAAACAGATTCTTGAATTAATGAAGACTCTGAAGAGGGAATATGATATGTCTCTCATATTTATCACTCATGATATGGGGGTCGTGAGAGAAATATCAGATAGAGTCTATGTTATGTATGCCGGGAAAATAGTTGAAGAAGGAAGTGTTGAGGAGATCTTTGAAAACCCACTGCACCCCTACACAGTGGGTTTACTTGACTCCATCCCCTCAGTCAATATTGAAGATAGAAAGAAGCCTCTCAAAAGCATAGAGGGAAGTGTACCTGATCCAGCAAATAAGCCTTCAGGATGTCCCTTTCATCCCAGGTGTGAAAAAGCAATGGATATATGCAGAAATGTGGAGCCGCCTCTTGTAAAGATAAGTGAAACACATTTCGTAAGGTGTCATCTTTATGGATAGGGAAGTACTTTTTGAGGTCAGCAATTTGAGAAAAGTTTTTAAAACTGGTACAACCTGGGGTAAGTCTTTAAAGGTCTATGCATTAAATGGTGTGACTTTGAAAATTTACAGAGGTGAAACTCTTGGTGTGGTTGGTGAATCTGGTTGTGGTAAATCTACACTCGGCAAAACCATAATAAGGTTACTGAGACCTGATGGTGGAAGAATTCTATTTAAGG
>JALSQH010000263.1 GCA_026985515.1 bacterium | reverse complement strand
GATCCATCAACTCTCCTTCATAGAGGATCCTGCAAGGATAATCAGAGCTGCGCGATTTGCCGGGAAGCTGGAATTCAGAATAGGCAGAGGAACGAGGAAAATCATGAGAAGTGCTCTCCAGCTGGATATATTCAGAAGATTTCCCACAGGTAGATTGTTTCACGAATTTGACAGGGTTATGGAGGAGGAGAGGGTACCCGAGATATTCCTTATAATGGAGAAAGAAGGCATAATTGAGAGACTCATCAGGGGAATCAGAGTAAAAGGGGAGTTCCTAAATATTCTCTACGAAGTAAGAAACACTCTTTCCTGGTTCAGAATGCTTTACACAGGTGAAAAGATTGAAGAAAAATTTGTCTACTGGATTGCCCTTGCAGATTACCTTGGTGAGACGAAGTTAAAGGATCTTTTCACAATTTTAATTCCTGAGAAAAATTTCGAGGAGAAACTCTTTCGGGCCATCAAACGGGTGAAGAAATTAACCGGGTTGTTCTGATGAACCTTTCTCCGGGTGAGCTGACTGTTAAGTTGAAGGATGTTCCTGTTGAATATCTGCTGTACATATTCAGTGTATCGGAGGATGATGTCAGGAGGAAAATATCTGAATATCTCAGGAGGTGGAGATATCAGCGACCCGAAATAACTGGAAAAGATTTAATTGAGCTGGGACTGAAGCCGGGTCCTGTATTTGGGGAGATTTTGAGGTCTCTGCAAATTGCGAAAATTGAAAAGGGGCTGAAAAATAGAGATGAGGAATTGCACTTTTTGCGGGAAAAATACCCGGAACTGTTTGCCAGAAAGAAAAATTGACATTATAATCAATTAAAAAACCAGGAGAGGGTATTATGGATTTCAAGTTAACTGAAGAGCAGAAGATTTACAAAGAGCAGTTCAGAAAAATCTTTGAAAAGGAAGTTCTTCCTTATGTGGAGGAAGCAGAGGAAAAAGGTGAATTTCCCGTTCAACTTTTTAAGAGATTTGGAGAACTTGGACTTTTGGGAATAACCTATCCTCCTGAATATGGTGGGGCAGGCCTGGATATGGTTACATTCGCCATCTATGCAGAAGAACTTGGCAGAATAAATTCAGGAATCGCAGGTCCTCTCATTGTGCAATCTTCCATAGGAACTGAAGCAATTCTTCACCTCGGTACGGAGGAACAGAAGCAGAAGTATCTTATTCCTGCCATGAAAGGGGAGAAAATCTTTGCCTTTTCCTCCACTGAACCATCCGCAGGCTCTGATCTGAAAAGCATACGAACTGTTGCGAAAAAGCAGGGGAATAAATACATTATCAATGGCATAAAAACTCTTGTGACCAATGGACCCATAGCCGATGTTATCACACTCGTTGCTCAGACAGATTTCTCCAAAGGATATAAGGGAATAGGTTTGTTTCTGGTTGAAAAGGGGACTCCAGGTTTCAGAATTGGAAGAATAATCAGAAAACTGGGGAATAATCCCTCCCCTACAGCTGAATTGATCTTTGAAGATTGTGTTATACCTGAGGAAAACCGACTCGGTCCTGATGAGGGAGGTTTTTACTCTGTCATGCATCTTCTGAATGATGGAAGAATAGTTGTTGCTGCAAGGGCTCTTGGTATAGCCATTGCCGCATATGAAGCTGCCTACCAGTATGCACAGGACAGAGTAGCATTTGGTAAGAAGATTTACGATTTTCAGGAAATTCAGCATAAGATAGTGGATATGGCAGTAAATATTGAAGCTGCGAGGTTGCTGATCTACAAGGCGGCGTGGAAGAAGGATATGGGAATGGATTATGCCAAGGCGGCATCCATGGCAAAATTATTTGCCACAGAAGTGGCGGAGAAGGTAACCCGGGACGCCGTTCAGGTTTTTGGTGGTTTTGGCTACACTAAGGAATTTCCAGTGGAAAGATACTTCAGGGATGCGAGATTGATGACGATTATTGAGGGTACAAGTGAAATACAGAGATTGATAATAGGAAGGAGGTTGGTGAAACATGAGTTTGACCTCGTATGAATTCAGCAGAATCAAACTGGTAGAGGGGAAAGAATACTACATTGTGAAGATGGACAGACCGGAAGTGAAAAATGCCATTGATCCGGATATGCTGGATGAAATTGATCTTGTTGTGAAGAAGGCAGAAGAAGAGGGGAAATATGGAGTGGTGATTTCTTCCACTTCTCATGAGTATTTTTCATCGGGTGGTGACCTCAAATATTTTCTATCCCTTGATGATTATCAGAAGGGTTACGAGATGGCCAGATATTACGGGGAAAAATTGAGTGGTTGGCAGAAGAGGGCTCTTCTTATAATTGCTGCCGTGGAGGGTTATGCTATTGGAGGTGGAGCGGAGTTAACTCTTGCTGCTGATATGAGAATCGCGGGAAGCGATGCGGTTTTTCAGTTCAAGCAGGTAAAACTTGGCCTTATAACGGGATGGGGAGGTGCCACCCGTCTTGATAAAATTGTTGGTCCTTCCAGAGCCCTCTACCTGCTCACCACAGGTGCCCCTGTGAACAGTAGATTTGCCCATGAAATAGGTCTTGTTGATTTTCTTGTTGGAGTGAATGAAACGGAAAAGAGGGCAGTTGAGATAATATCCTCTCTATCTGGTAGCGACAGGGATGCTATCAGATATTACAAGCAGATAATTTATGATTACTCCAGTAGAACACCTGAGAAGGCATTCCTGCTGGAGAGAAAGTTGTTTGCAGAATTATGGGACTCACCGCGTCATAGAGAAATGGAAAAGCAGTTTTTCTCTGATAAAAAGGAGTGAATTCTGTTTTCTCTGATGAATACTTGACAAATGAGCCGTTTTGTGTTTTATTTTTAAAAGTGCAAGAGAGGTGGGATTTGAAAAAGAGAGTGGAAGTAGTTGTTTTTGATCTTGAAAAGGGCAGAAAAGTAAAATTTTCCTTTGACAGAAGAAAATATTTTCTTATTAAGTCTCTGTTTTTTCTACTGATTTTTCTCTCAGTATCAGCGGTGGTTTTCGGGATTTCCCTTTACAGATACTATTCGGTAAATGAAAGTTTATCCAGAAAGAACGCGGAACTTAAACTGATTATCAGCAGACTGCAGAAACATACCGAAGTTATGAAGGGTGAGATGATAACCCTCAGAAATTTTGCAGAAAGGGTTAAGAAGCTTGTACACTGGAATGTGGTTTCTGGTGATACGGTGGCAAGGGGTGACGGAGCCCAGGAGGATAACCTGAATGTTGAAAGCAGGGTTGTTTCAGAAATAGACGACTCTCTTTCAGACCCAAGACTTTACTACGATGAAATCAAAAAGGATCTTGAGAGTGTAATAGATGCTTTCCACGATCGTCTCAGTTACTTAACTTCCGTACCCTCCATATGGCCTGTTAAGGGGTGGATTACTTCTGGTTTTGGCTACAGAATCTCTCCTTTTACTCACACCCTTCAGTTTCATGAGGGTGTTGATATTGCAAATGCTCCCGGGACTCCTGTAAAGGCACCTGCGGAAGGATATGTCCTTTATGCCGGCTGGGCGAGGGGTTATGGAAATGTGATTATCCTGGGTCACGGATATGGGATCTCTACGGTGTTTGGACATCTTGAGAAGATCCTGGTCAAGCAGGGCGACCATGTAAACAGAGGGGATGTAATAGGGCTGCTTGGTTCCACTGGAAGGAGCACCGGTCCACACCTGCACTATGAAGTTAGGGTCAACGGAGTTCCCGTCAACCCTCTAAATTTTCTTATTGAAGAAAAATAAAATCCCCCCTCCCGTCATACCCTTCCCTGGTAACGGGGCTAAATTCCAAGAAGTGTTCTTGCTATGATTGTTTTCTGTATCTCTGATGTACCTCCCCCTATGGATGCAAGGAGTGCGTCTCTCAAACCTCTTTCCACTTCATATTCTCTGATTAAACCATATCCACCATGGATCTGAATTTCGTCGAGGGCCATTTTAATTCCCACTTCTGATAGAAAAAGTTTGGCAATAGAAGCATCAAGGACTGATTGAATCCCCTGCTGCCTCAACCATGCACTTTTGTAGACCAGCCACCTTGCTGCCTCAAGGTAAACCTTCATCATTGCTATCTTGTGCTGTATTGCCTGAAATTTGGCAATGGGTTTACCGAACTGGTACCTTTCCAGAGAGTATTTAATAGCCCTTTCAAGACCAAGCTCCATACTGCCTATGGCAGGCGCAATCAGGAGACTTCTCTCCCATGTAAGTGTGTCTATGAGAACCATGGCTCCATTTCCCACTCCACCAAGAACATTCTCAGCTGGAACCTTCAGATCCTCAAAAACAAGTTCTCCTGTGGGAGAGGTCCTCATTCCAATTTTGTCAAGTTTCTGAGCCACTGAGAAACCTTCCACATAATCGGGATAGCCTGTTTCAACAATAAAAACTGTCAGACCCTGAGCACCTTTTCCTTCTCCAACTCTTGCAGCCACAAGGACAACATTGGCAATTGGTCCGTTTGTTATGAACATCTTGGTACCATTGAGTATGTAGTACTTTCCATCAGGTGTTGGTTCCGCTTTTGTCCTCAGTGCAAAGGCGTCTGAACCGGCATTTGGTTCCGTGAGGGCAAAGGCACCGATCCATTCACCAGATGCCAGTTTGGGCAGATATTTTTTCTTTTGCTCCTCTGTTCCCCACTGCCAGATGGGAATTGTACATATCACAAGATGGGCCCCAAGAGAGAGGTTGAATCCCTGATCCTTTGATCCTTTTCCCAGACCCACCATGGCAGCCATTGTGGTTATAACATCGTAACCCTGACCACCATACTCCTCGGGGATGGGCATACCCGTCAGTCCAAATTCAGCAGCTTTTTTCCATCCTTCCCAGTGGAATTCTCCTTTGATATCCCTTTCAATGACTCCGGGAGATATCTCCTTCTCTGCAAATTTTCTCACTGCTTCCATTATCTGTTCCTGCTCAGGTGTTAAACTGAAGTCAAGAGCCATAACAACCTCCTTTTAAATTTTAATAAGTAAGTCTTTACTTACTTATTAAGTGTAGGAAAAATTGATTGGAATGTCAAGAGGGATTTACCGTTGGGGTAAAATTTCGTGACTCCCTGCAGGGGTGGTAAACCTCACCACTCTGTAATTTTCCGGGATCTTACCTGAAAAGACATCTCTAAATAACACAAACTCGACCGTGAGTTTTTCAGCACTGAAACTGACGACAGCGTATCCATAATCAGACAGATCTACAAATTTAAAGTATGGGTTGCTTCTTAGAACAACTTCTTCACTACTTGATATAATCTGATTTAGTCTGGAAATTTTTCCAACAATTTGAAGGAGAGGTGAGGAATCAAGAGCCGCCTTTAACTGTTCCTGGAGAGAGACTGAAGATATACTTGGTCCCATATATTCCACAGCAACAGGTGTAACAGGTAGATCGTAATCAACATAAACAGGGGATGCTATTGAGGCATGGAGGTCTCCGGTTAGAAAAACCACATTTTCTGTTCCTTCAAGCTCTTTCAGAAGATACCTTCTTTCACTTCTGTATCCATCCCACTGGTCAAGTTTAAAGTAGAATAATTTTCTCAGGTTGGGAGGCAGATCATAATTTCTGAGATCTATGAGGAATTGTGATAACATGGTGGGATTTCCAATCACCTTCCATTTTGCAGTGGAGTTTTTTATGCCTGAAATTAACCAGTTGAGTTGCCTGTGCCCCAGCATGGTGGGTCTGGCTTTACTCTCGATGGAATCATAAGCTTCTTTGGGGACAAGAATTCTCGCTCCCAGAATATTGTTTGCCATTATTTTACCAGTTTCAAGATTTACCGGTCCGGGTGGTATTGCTGGTGGGTCTCTGTAGTATCTCTGGTCGGTCAGGAAGATTTCAACATTTTTCCCATATCTGAAGCTCCTGTACAGGGTTATATCATCGGGATAACCTTTTTCTGGATGATACTCCACATCCACAGGCATATATTCATAAAAGGCTCTTGTGGCAGCTTCCCTCCTTTCGGTTTCATTCTCGTCCCCTATTCTTCCATTGAAATTTTCCGCATGGTCTCTCCAGCAATCATTTGCAAATTCATGGTCATCCCACATAACGATAAATGGGAAGTTTCTGTGAATCTCCTGCAGATCTGGGTCACTTCTCCATACTCTGTACAGAGTTCTGTAGTCCTCAAGGGTCCATGCCACTCTGGTTGCTCCATAGTAACCGGAGGATATAATCATTCCTCCGTCTGGAAATTTGAGAAATCTATCGGGTGTTGGAACAATTGCATCCTTTACATATGTAGCCTCATAAACATAATCTCCCAGGAAAAGTACAAAGTCAATGTCGCTGTCCCTGGTGAGCATAAGGGAATAGGCTTTGAAGTATCTTCCAACATACGACTGTCCATAGGCAACGGCGAATTTTACCTGTACATCAGAATCCGGAGCTGGTGCAGTGAGGGTTCTTCCCGTGGGAGAAGTGTATTTACCTGATATGAATCTGTAATAGTAATGGGTGAAGGGAGATAGCCCTGAAATTTTAACATGTATGGTGTAATCCCTTTCAATTGAGGTTGTGACAACGCCTGATTTAACAATTTCTTTGAAATCAGGATCCCTTGCAATCTGGTAATTTACCATCACACTGGATTCTTCTGATGGAACCGCCCTTGTCCAGATAATGATGCTTTCAGGAGTGGGGTCACCGGATGCTACCCCCTGGGGAAAGATTATTTTTTCAGAAGTCTCTCCACAGCTGTTTATAATTATTGTTAAAATTGTAAGCAACAGAACAGAACTTTTCAGCTTCACAGGGAAATTATAGCTAATTTTATCGCATAGTTCCAGATTTTATGTGTTGCAAAAATTAAAATTTAATGATAAAATGCAAAGAAAAATCTGGGGAGGATGCCATATGCGTGAAAAAAATTTTACAAGCAATGAAATTATCAAGTATGCTTGGACTGCCACGACGAAAAATTTCTGGTTGTTACTTTTAACAGTAATTATTGTGTTTCTCATTTATTACATCGGCATTTTCCTTTCAACACATTTCTTTGCAGGACCCCTGGCCATCATTCCTCTGGCATATTTGATTTTTGAAGTGGGAGTCTGGGTTGGACTGGTCAAGTTCCTCTTAAAACTCAGCAGGGGGGAAAAGGCGGAGATAAAAGATCTCTTCACAGCTTTCAATTATCTTCCATCTTACGTTATAGCATCAGTTCTGTATATACTGATTGTTGATGTTGGGTTACTTTTGCTTATTATCCCCGGTATCATATGGGCAATAAAATATCTGTTTTTCTCTTTTCTTATAGTTGATGAAAATCTTTCTCCCATTGAGGCACTGAAGAGGAGCGGAGAAATAACTAAGGGAGCAAAGTGGAGAATTTTTGTGCTGTTACTTGTTCTTCTGGTAATCAACTTTATCGGCGGAGTTTTTGCCGGGATAGGTCTCCTTGTCACAATTCCGCTTTCCTGGATGTCAATTGTGCATGTTTACAACATCTTGAAAGGGACTAAGTCCCTTCCGGAAGAGGCGGATAAAAGTATTGAAACTGCTCCCATAGAACCAGAGTAGAAGTAAAAATTGCCGAGCCGAAGGATTTCACCCTTATTTAGTTCTATTTTGTAACTGATAGGGAAGGTATTTCTCTTCTTCTCTTGCCTTTTAGAGGGATTTCCATTAACATTTGTTAAGAAAAAAGGAGGATATTCATGTATGGTGGAGAAATAATTTCAAAAATTCTTGCCAGGGAGGGTGTGGAGTATGTCTTTGGCATAATTGATGGAACCTACTTCGGATTTTACTCAACTCTTAAGAAGTATGGTATCAGGCTGATTTCCCCGAGGCATGAATCAATGGCAGCCCACATGGCTGGTGCCTATTACAGGGTTACGGGAAAAATTGGTGTATGTATGGCATCTAATGGTCCAGGTGTTGCAAATATTCTACCAGGTATAACTGTTGAAAATGCAGAGGGGAACAGGGTTCTTCTCATCACAAGCAAAAGAAGACCGCAGATTACAGATCCAGACATAGGTGGTGCATATCAGTATTTCAACCAGGTTGACACGATTAAGAACGTTGTAAAGTGGAGTGCCTCGGTAAATTCTCTGGAGCGAATTCCTGAAATTGTCATGAAGGCGCTGAGGGAAGTGTGGAAGGGGAGACCCGGGGTGGTTCATATTGATATTCCTGAAAATTTTATGAATGCCGAGGTTGAAGAACCACCCCTCTGGGAACCCCATCAGTACAGAAGAATTCACAGGATCTACCCGCCTCCTGATCTTGTAAGGGAAGCAGCAGATATGCTGGTAAATTCTGAAAAGCCTCTTATTCATGCTGGAACGGGAGTGGTTCATGCGAGGGCATTTATGGAATTGAAAAAGCTTGCAGAGTTACTCTCGTCACCAGTTACAACGAGCTGGTGAGCCAGAGGTTCAATCCCTGATGACAGCAGATATGCTGTTCCACTACCTTATGTGGATGTGGTTTTGAAGGTGAAGACAGAATCTGATCTTGTGCTTGTGCTGGGTTCAAGACTGGGTGAAACAGATTTCTGGGGCAAGGTTCCAATGTGGGGAGATCCCTCCACTCAGAAAATGATAAGAGTGGATGTTGACGATTCTATCCTGGGATTAAACAGGCCAGCTGAGCTCAATATTCTTGGAGACATAAAGCTCTTTCTTGAAATGCTGATTGAGGAAGTGGAAAAGAGAAAGGACCAGATTGACAGAAATTCCAGAGAGGCAAGGATAGATGAGCTTGTCAAAATGAAAGAGCAGGGAAGAAAACTGTATGATGAAAAATTGAGTGAAGAAAACAGAAGTAAGAAGCCCATGATTACAGCTTTTATACCGAAGGTAGCGAGGGAGTTCTTTGGTGATGATGCGATTTGTGTTGTTGATGGTGGTGATACCGCCATAATGAGCCCAATACTCTCATAACGACTTTTAAGTTCGGAATGCTTGGTGCGGGAGTTGGTCAGACCCTGGGTGCTTCAATAGCTGCTCCAGATAGAAGAGTTTTTTGCATAATTGGTGATGGAGCAATGGGTTTCCATCCTCAGGAGATAGAAACTGCTGTGAGAAATGGTCTTAAGCCGATTTTCATAGTTGTATCTGATAGACAGTGGGGTATGGCCAAGCTGACACAGGAGATGATGCTTGATCAAAATACCACCATGATGAAGAGAAAACTGCCTGAGGAAAAGCTGATAAACACAGATTTTTCAGAAATAAAGTGGGATAAACTGGCTGAAAGCATGGGAGCCTTTGGGGTCAGGGTGGATAATGTGGATGATTTCAGAAAGGCTCTGAAAGACGCCGTTGAAAGTGGCAGGTGTGCAGTTATTCATGTGGATGTTGATCCAGTAGAACACAAGTGGCCACCCGGATTGATGGCTTTCAAAATGATGCATGAGGAGCCACAGGGTTAATGGATATCTCTTCCAGTGTCGATCAGCTCAGGCTGAATTTCAGTCCTCAAAGTCTTGTTTTGCTGAATGTCATACTGGGAATAATCATGTTCGGGATAGCCCTTGACATAAAAGTTTCAGACTTTGTTGATGTTTTCAGAAAGCCAAAGGCTCCGTTAATTGGCCTGACAGGTCAGTTCATTCTTCTTCCTGCCTTTACTTATCTGCTTACCCTCATAATCAATCCTCGCCCCAGCATCGCTCTTGGAATGATTCTTGTAGCTGCCTGTCCAGGCGGAAATATTTCAAACTTTATCACATATCTTGCCCGGGGGAACGTATCTCTATCCATTACAATGACAGCCATATCCACAGCATTTGCCGTTGTGATGACCCCATTCAATCTCTTTTTCTGGGGAACCCTCAATCACAGGACAGCACCCATCTACCATGCAGTAAGTGTTGATCCTCTGCAGATGTTCATGACCATAGTATTGATCCTTGGTATCCCTCTCACCCTCGATATTTATGTTGGAAGAAGGTATCCCGATTTTGCCGCAAAGGCAAAGAGGCCCTTCAAAATTGGTTCAATAATCGTGTTTATCCTTTTCGTTGTTATTGCCATAAAGGCTAACTGGCAATATTTTCTGAAGTATGTTGGTTATGTTGCAATTGTTGTTTTTATCCATAATGCCACTGCTCTCATAACCGGTTATCTTGCAGCAAAAATTGCCGGTCTGGACGACAGGGACTCAAGGGCTGTGTCAATTGAAGTAGGGATTCAGAATTCCGCACTTGGTCTTGTATTGATCTTCACTTTCTTTCATGGTCTTGGAGGGATGGCACTCGTAGCAGCGTGGTGGGGGGTATGGCACATTATTGCAGGATTGAGTGTGGCAACCTTCTGGGCATGGAGAGACAGAAAAAGGGGGATAGGAGTTGAATAAGCCGTTTAAATCTGTATTGATTACAGGTGGTTCAGGTTACATTGGAAGTAAGGTTATTGCTAAACTGGTCCAGAGAGAAGAGAGACCGGAAATAATAGTTTCCCTTGACATAAAATCTCCTCCTGCAGAGAAAAGGCATCCAGAAGTAATCTATGTTGAGAAGGATATTCGTGATCCCACTTTGATTAATACCTTCAGGGAGTATGGAGTAGAAGCCGTAATTCACCTTGCAGCAATAGTGACCCCTGCCAAGTGGATGACCAGGGATTTTCTATATTCTGTGGATGTTGAGGGAACCAGAAATGTACTTGAAGCATCTGTTAAAGAGGGAGTAAAATTTATAATAGTGACGAGCAGTGGTGCTGCCTATGGATATCATCCCGATAATCCTGAATGGATAAAAGAATCTGATCCCCTCAGGGGTAATGAAGAATTTGCCTACGCCTACCACAAACGCCTTGTGGAGGAAATGCTTGCAGAGTACAGAAAAAAGTATCCACAGCTAAAACAGCTTATTCTCCGTCCCGGCACAATTTTTGGAAAGGATGTTAATAACCAGATATCAGCCATTTTTGAGAGAAAATTTTTGATAGAGGTAAAGGGAGGTGATTCAAGATTTGTGTTTATCTGGGATGAGGATGTTGCCAGCATAATAGTAAAGGGACTGCTGGAGCAGAAGGAGGGTATCTACAACCTTGCTGGGTCGGGGGCTCTGAGTATGAGGGAGATTGGAAGAATCATAAATAAACCTGTTATAACTTTGCCTGAATGGTTTCTGAGAGGTGCACTTTTCATTTTGAACAGGCTACACTTAACGGAATATGGTCCGGAACAGGTGCTTTTTCTCAAGTACAGGCCCGTACTTTCCAACGAAAAACTTATCAGGGAATTTGGATATACTCCAAAGAGTTCCAGAGAAGTTTTTATGATATTCGCAGAGAACAGAGTAATAAGGCATAGGAGATGAATTTTGTTGAATCAATTTTTTCCAGTACGAAAATCCTCTTTGTGAAAGAGAAAATAATTGATGAAAGTTTCAGGATTTCTCTATTCACCACTAAAAAACTTTCCCCTCATATTCTCTTTCTTGTTGATCCCGCTGTTTCCATGGCAGTTGAACTTGCAGAAGAAATTTCCAGAAGAACCGGTTCCGTAGTATTTACCGGGATAAGGCAGAATCCCGATGTGGATCTGATTAACAGGATTGTGGAGAATTACAGGAATGAAAATCCCGATATAATCTGGGGAATTGGTGGTGGGAGTACGATGGATACCGCCAAGGCAGTTGCTCTTATGCTTGATAATGAGGGTGATTTTGAAGAGTTTCTTCATGGAGCAAAAAGTTTCAAAAAGAGAACCAGAATTCTTATAGCCACTCCAACCACAGCGGGTACAGGTGCAGAGGTTACCAGGTTTGGTGTTTACACAGATAGAAATGGAAGAAAAATTTCCCTTGCTTCATCCTTTCTCCAGCCAGATTATGCAGTATTGATTCCTTCTCTTACTTACACCCTCCCACCTGCCATAACTGCAGCAACTGCCTTTGATGCTCTGACACATGCTCTGGAGGTTCTGTGGAATAGAAATTCTGATCCTGTTACTGATGAACTTGCCATCGGCGTTGCAGCAGAAA
Source organism: bacterium (assembly GCA_026985515.1). Taxonomy (GTDB): domain Bacteria; phylum JALSQH01; class JALSQH01; order JALSQH01; family JALSQH01; genus JALSQH01. The sequence continues at coordinate 10,601 of JALSQH010000263.1, read as the reverse complement.
TTACAGGAATAATGGAAAGGGCTTTTGATTCCTCCCTGAGTGGTTCAATAGATGGGAGAGATGAGATGCTGTGTGCCGCGACAAAGGCAGGTATTGCCTTTAATCTTACCGGAACGGCAGCCATTCATGCTCTTTCTTTTCCCCTTTCAGAGGAATGGCATCTTCCTCATGGGGCTGCCTGTGCTTTTTTCATTGAAGATGTGTGGAAACTCAACGCGGGAAATCCTGAGGTGAAAAGGAAGCTTGACAGAGTTGCCAGTATAACCGGACATAAAAACTCCGAGGAACTCCTTGAAAAAATCCTGAAAGTGAGAAGCAGAATGAATCTACCTTCAACCTTTAATGAAGCAGGAATTGAGGCTGAAAAGGAAGATTTGTTTGAGATATTTTTGAAAACACTTGATGATTTCAAGATGAAAAACAACATTGTGGAAGTAACACCTCAGGTCATTGGGGAAATTGTCACCGCAAAAGTGTGAAAATTTATTATTCGTCCCTGAGAATCTCAGGAGGAATCATTGAGAGAATTTCGTCCCGCCGGGGTCTGAAGTAAATCAATCCCGCAAGGGAGATGAGAGCCATAATATAGAAGGTTTCATCGGTAGCTCCAAGCATGAGTCCTACAAAACCAAAGAAAATGACGGACTCAGAAATGGCCATTGAAATGATAACAGCGCTCATGTAGTTCTGCACGATAATCCCAAGATTGTTATTTTCTTTTCTCTGATGAATCAGTACATTTTTTATAAATCCTGCACCTAAAAGCGCAGAGACACCAATCACATACAGGATAATTGATAGCTGTTTTTCCGGGAGAATGTGCTGTATCATTGCGGGATTGACAATACTCTCCTTGATTATGATAACGAGAAAGACGGAGCTGAGCATAGAAATCCACACAATATTGAGAACCTGGAGTCTCCTTTCAATTATTTCTCTGCCATTGAAATTTAAGTCTGGCATCACAATTATGATAGTACACCTTCAGTTTGCTGTCAAAAGGCGCAGGAGAGAGTCAATTATGTTACTGTTGCAAATTCTTTCCCTTGAAATTTTTCACCCTTACAGTATAGTTATTTTATCAAATCTGAATGCTGAAAGGAGAAAATAGTGGCTGCAAAAGGGAAAGAAGTCCTTTCGGGAAATCAGGCCATTGCGAGGGGAGCCTATGAGACAGGCTGTCAATTTGCAGCGGCATATCCCGGAACACCCTCCACCGAGATTCTGGAGACCATTGCTGAGAAGTATGGTGATTCCATTTATGCTGAGTGGAGTATAAATGAGAAAGTGGCACTTGAATCTGCTGCAGGTGCCTCCTATGCAGGGGCCAGATCCCTTGTGGCGATGAAGCATGTGGGGTTGAATGTCGCTGCTGATCCTCTCATGACGCTTCCATACACCGGAATTGTAGGGGGACTTGTAATTGTTACTGCGGATGATCCACATATGCACAGTTCCCAGAATGAGCAGGACAACAGACACTATGCAAAATTTGCAAAAATTCCCATGCTTGAACCATCTGACAGTCAGGAGGCAAAGGAGTTTACCAGACTCGCCTTTTTCCTTAGTGAAAAATATGATACACCTGTTCTTATCAGAACCACCACCAGAATTTCCCACGGATTCAGTGTGGTTACCCTTGAAGATCCCGTATCACCGGTAAGGGAATTGAGGGCAAGGAAGGAGAATGCGGAAAAATGGACCATGCTTCCCTCCAATGCAAGAAAAAGGCATCCTGTTGTGGAAAAGAGACTTAGGGAGTTGAGGGAACTTGCTGAAAACATTGAAATAAACAGGATAGAGTGGGGTAGCGAGGAGATCGGATTTATCACAGGTGGCGTAAGCTACATGTATGCAAAGGAGGCCTTCCCCGATGCCTCATTTCTCAAACTTGGTATGTCATACCCTTTACCGGAGAGGATGATAAAGGAATTTGCCTCCAGAGTAAAAAAACTCTATGTGGTGGAGGAACTTGATCCCTTCTGGGAGGATGAGATAAAAAAGATGGGAATAGAGGTTACTGGTAAGGAGATATTTCCACGCTGCGGGGAACTTGATCCCGACATAGTTTACAGAGCTGTTAGATATGGTGATGTACCAGAATGTGGAACCCTTGAATTAAAGAGATCCCCCGATTTACCTGTCAGACCGCCGATTCTCTGTCCAGGTTGTCCACACAGAAGCATGTTTTACCAGTTGAACCGAAAAAAGTATTTCGTAACAGGTGACATAGGATGTTACACCCTTGGGTATTACAAACCCTTATCTGCAATGCATACCACCCTTGATATGGGGGCAAGTCTGGGACATGGGCACGGTATGTTCAAAGTGTTACCTGAAGGGGAGAGAAAAAAGGTTGTTTCAGTTATTGGTGATTCAACCTTCATGCACAGTGGTATGACCCATCTCCTTAATATGGCTTATAACAAAACAAAGGGGACAATAATAATCCTCGACAACAGAACAACTGCAATGACCGGACAACAGGTTAACCCTGCAACAGGTGTGACTCTTATGGGAGAGCAAACATTTGAGATTGATTTCAAATCCCTTGCGGAAAGTTTTGGCGTGAAGCATATCATTGAAACCAATGCGTGGGATATGGAAAGTGTTTCAAGGGCCCTTGATGAGGCAGAAAATTATGATGGGCTTTCTGTAATTATTCACAAGGGACCCTGTGCTCTGTTACCTGAATACAGAAAGAATTACCAGAAGCAACCAATGGTTGTTGATCCTGAAAAATGCTCTGGATGCAAGATATGCCTCAATGTAAATTGCCCCTCTCTCTCATGGGTGGAGGAAGAAGGTTACTGGGTTGACAAAAAGGGTAATAAACACAGGAGAAAAGGGTATGTGGTGATTGATCAGTTGAACTGTACAGGTTGTGAGGTTTGTGCACAATCATGTCCCTTTGATGCAATAATTTTTCCTGAGAGGAGTGAATAATGGAAACTGTCAACATCATAATTTCCGGAGTTGGGGGACAGGGAATCATACTTTTAAGTAATGTTCTTGCCAATCTTGCCCTTGAGAATAACCTGGATGTTAAGAAAAGCGAAGTTCATGGGATGGCTCAGAGGGGTGGTTCAGTGGTGAGCTTTGTTAGAATTGGAGAAAAAATTTTTTCACCTCTTATTCCCGTGGGGAAGGGAGACATTCTTGTTTCAATGGAGCTTATGGAATCGTTGCGGTGGATTGAGTATGTGAAAAATGGAGGAACTGCTCTCATAAATGATTACAGGTTACCACCTCCCGGAGTTGCAATGGGAATTGAAAAGTATCCGGAGGGGATTGAAGAAAAATTTGGAGAAAAAGATGTAAAGGTTTTCGTAAAAAGGGTAACAAATGAAGCAGTAAAACTGGGTAATCCAAGGGTTACAAATATCATTCTTCTGGGTATGCTCTCCAGATTCTTGACATTTGAAGTGTCTTCATACTATAATGCAATCAGAAAAAGTGTTAAACCTCAGTTTCTTGAACTTAACTTAAAGGCATTTGAAAGGGGAAGAGAACTCATAGAACTTTAAAGAAAGGAGGGTACCTTGATCTGGAACGAGGCAGAAAGATTACCAAGGAAAGAACTGGAAAAATTGCAACTTGAAAGATTAAAAAAGATAGTTGAATGGGTTTACAACAGAGTTCCTTTTTACAGAAAGAAATTTGATGAAGCGGGGGTGAAGCCGGAAGATATAAAGCACCTGCAGGACATCCAGAAGCTACCGTTTACCACCAAGGATGACCTGAGGGATAACTATCCTTTTGGTATGTTTGCAGTTGATCTTGAAGATGTTGTGAGGGTGCATGCTTCATCAGGAACCACAGGTAAACCAACAGTTGTGGGTTATACAAAGAACGATATTGAACTCTGGGCTGAAGTGATGGCACGTACTCTTGCTGCAGCGGGTGTAACGAAGAAGGATATAGTACAGAATGCCTACGGTTACGGTCTTTTTACGGGAGGTCTCGGCGTACATTACGGTGCGGAAAAGCTTGGAGCAACTGTGGTTCCGATGTCAGGTGGTAACACCCAGAAGCAGGTCATGTTGATGAAGGATTTTGGATCCACTGTGCTCGCCTGTACCCCTTCATACTCCCTGAATATTTACGAAGTTGCAAAAGAGATGGGGGTGGACATTAAAGAATTACCTCTCAGGGTAGGAGTTTTTGGTGCAGAGCCATGGTCTGAGAATATGAGGAGGGAAATAGAATCCAAAATGGGGATAGACGCCATAGATATTTATGGCCTCAGTGAAATAATTGGTCCTGGAGTTGCCAGTGAGTGTATTGAGGCAAAGGAGGGTCTTCATGTTTTTGAAAATCATTTCCTCGTGGAAATCATAAATCCAGAAACTGGTGAGGTTCTACCCTATGGGGAGAAGGGTGAACTTGTATTTACCACCCTGACCAAGGAAGCTTTCCCGCTGATAAGATACAGGACCAGAGATATTTCCTGGTTGAACCCTGAACCGTGTAAGTGTGGCAGAACAACTGTGAGGATGGCAAGGGTAACAGGAAGAACTGACGACATGCTGATTATCAGAGGTGTAAATGTATTTCCATCCCAGATTGAGCATATCCTTCTTGAATATGAAGGCCTGAGCCCCCACTATTTGATTATTGTAGACAGGAAGGGAGCTCTTGACACAATGGAGATACAGATTGAGGTAACAGAGGAGATTTTCTCCGACGAGATCAAGAAACTTGAATGGCTGGCAAAGAAAATTGAGAATGATATTAAGGATCTCATAGGTGTAAGTGCAGAGGTGAAACTTGTTGAGCCCAAAACAATTGAGAGGAGCATGGGCAAGGCAAAGAGGGTCATAGATAAGAGAAAAATTTAAAAAAGGAGAGTGATATGCTTGTAAAACAGTTGTCAATATTCCTTGAGAATAGATCGGGGAGGCTTGAAGAAATAACAGGAATCCTTGCAGAGAATAATGTGAATATCAGGGCACTTTCCCTTGCAGATACAAGCGACTTTGGAATCCTGAGACTGATAGTTGATGATCCAGATAAGGCTGAGAAAGTGCTGAAGGAGAAGATGATAACAGTGTCTACAAATAATGTTGTGGCAGTTGTTGTTCCTGATAAGCCGGGTGGACTTCACTCAATTCTTGTCCCCCTGAGGGACGCCGGGATCAACATTGAGTACATGTATGCCTTTCTTGCAAAACATAAAGATGATGCAATTATAATTTTCAGATTTGAAGATCCGGAATCAGCAATAAAGGTCCTTGAAAAGGCAAATGTAACTCTTATTTCCTCCCAGGAACTTCTGAATATGTAACGGAGAAGGATTTATCCTTCTCCGTTTTTCAAAATATGTGTACTCAATTAGGAGATGGATAGTTTTTTGTTCATTTATGCAAAACTGGAATTTTCAAGAGCAGGGAACATACGGATCACCTACTCAAAAGAGGTACACCCCCCTTCCCCTTATCATCAGGATTCAACTGCCGGCAAAGTCAGGTATTATCCCAGAATTATCCTTGCGTCAACTGCCACCACTCCTTTTCCTTCAGGGAGAGCAAAAATTGGGTTAATATCAAGCTCCTTTATTTGAGGAAAGGTTTCCACAAGTTTTGAAATTCTCAGGATGCTCCTTTTTATCGCTTCAATGTCCGCTCTGGGTTCATCCCTGAAGGCTTCCAGCATATCGTAACCTTTTATATTTTTTATCATGAAGTCAGCCCATGTCTCTCCGAAGGGAACAATCCCGAAACTCACATCTTTGAAAACTTCCACCATAATCCCGCCGAGTCCAAAGAGTACAATATGTCCAAAAAGTTCATTCTCATTGGCTCCGATGATCAGCTCCCTCTTGCTCTTTACCATCTCTTGAAGCAGAACACCTTTAAATGGGACTCCAGATTTTTTTGCGTTTTCTATGATTTCTTCATATCTTGCCACAAGCATTTCATCATCCTTGATGTTGAGGATAACGCCCCCAACTTCTGTTTTGTGGATTCCTTCCTCAGAAACGATTTTCATAGCAAGAGGATAATTAAGATCATTTTTGAACTTCACCGGATCCTCACCCACAGGGACAAAGGCGTAGGGAGCCACAGGAATTCCTGCTGCCTCAACAACCTGCAGAGATTCCACAAGATCAAGATTCTTTTTACCTTCAAGTATTGATTTTATCTTTTCGGTGTCAATTTCTTCAGGATTTCTCATATCCAGAAATTCAGGTCTGTAGAGATGGTAGTCTCTGCTGATTGCCAGGGCCCTCAGCGCATCCCCCGGTTCGTCAAAGATTGGGAAATCATACATCTTCTTAACAGTTGCAACCTCATCCTGAGTACTGAAGATAACCACTGCAATGGGCTTGTTGTACTTCTCGGAGAGTGATTTGATCTTTGGAATGAGAGGTCTTGAGATTTCTGCCTGGGTTGATGAGTAAATGTGTAGAAATACAAGTCCATCTATATTTGTTTCCTTCAAAGTTTGCTCAATAATTGCTGCGTATAATCCAAAATCAAACATATCTCCCAGATCCAGGGGATTTGTTGGATTGATGACATTGGCTCTGAAGTGCTTCTGTATTTCTTTTAAAAAGTTTTCAGAAAATTCTGCCAGTTCAAATCCGTACCTGTCCACAGCATCTGCAGCAACAACTGCATGACCCCCCGACCTTGATATGATAGCAATTTTGTTTCCCCTCATTGGAGGAAGTGAGAAAACTTTGGCTGCATTGACCATGTTGTTGAGGGTGTGGACTCTCACAAAACCCAGCTGCTTGAGGGCTGCATCAACAATCTTGTCATCAACGGCGAGAGAAGCTGTGTGGGATTTTGCAATATTCTGGCTCGACTTACCAATATTTGATTTGTGAACGATCACAGGTTTATTGACATGCTTCCCTACCTCCATGAATCTTCTTCCATCTTTGATTCCCTCAAGGTACATGGCAATAATTTTTGTACTCGGATCAGCATTGAGGTATTCCAGAAAATCTGTTTCATCCATATTGGTTTTATTCCCCAGGCTGACAAATTTGTTAACTCCAAGGTTTTCAAAGGAGAGAAGATCTATGTAGGAAATTCCGATTCCACCACTCTGTGAAAGTATTGATATGGGACCGGTTTTTGTTCTCTCAGGAAAGAAGTGGGAAAATGGAAGAACCACTCCCTTTTCAAAGTTGATTATTCCAAGACCATTTGGCCCAACAAATCTGATGCCATACTTTTTTGCAATGTCCACCAGTTCCTGTTCGAGAGCTTTTCTCTCCTCTGAGTACTCTCCAAATCCTGCCGATTCTATAACAACTCTTCTTATTCCCTTTTTCCCGCAGGTTTCCAGGATCTGTGGGACGGTGAGCGCCGGCGTGATAATGACTCCCAGATCCACCCCCGGTGGTATGTCGTCAAGATTGCTGATAATTTGCTGACCATAAATTACACCTCCCCTGGGAGAGTACATGTAGATTTTTCCCGGGTATTCATATCTGAGAAGGTTCCCCACAATGATTTTTCCAAGATTCCCTTCACGTGGTGAAACTCCGAATACCACAATGCTATCCGGGTAAAATAGTTTTTCCATTTCCACCTCCGTCATGCAGTTTAATTATTTATTCTACTTTTGGAATTAAATTTTTCAAAATGTTATAATTGTAAAAACTTTTCTGGAGGGTAAGAAATGGTACAAAATGATCTGATCCCCTACAAAAGTATCTACCATATGTTTAAGGCTTCTGTGGAGGCAAGAGGTGATAAACCTGGTCTGAAATATCTTCAGGACGGGAAGTGGATTCCCATTTCCTGGAATGAGTGGTTTGAAATGTCAAAGAGCATTGCAAAGGGGTTGATGGCTCTTGGAATGGAAAAGGGAGACAGGGTAAACATTCTCTCCAACACAAACCATAAATGGGTTATAACGGATCTTGGAATAATAATTGGTGGTGGTGTGACGGTACCCATTTATCAGTCAAATACAGCGAGGGAGAGTCACTATATAATTGATCATTCCGGCTCAAAGTTTATCTTTGTTGAAAATAGACTTCAGCTTGAAAAGATCCTCACAGTAAAGGATGAACTTCCGGAGTTAAAGAAGATCATTGTTTTCAGTAATGAGGTTCCGGAAAATGGTGGTGATCTCATAATAGGCTTTGACGACTTCCTTGAATTTGGAAGGTCTCAGATAAATGACGAAGAATTTTATAAGGTTGCTGAATCACTGGATCTTATGGATCTCGCCTCAATAGTTTACACCTCAGGGACAACTGGAGTTCCCAAGGGTGTTATGCTTCCCCACCGCAATTTTATCTACATTGGTGCTGCCATTCTGAAAATAGTTGATTTTGATCCTGACTACGATGAGAATTTTGCCTGGTTGCCTTATGCACATATTCTTGGGAGGGCTGTTCAGTATTCAATTATTCAGGCAAGGGTGTGCACGAGTTTTGCCAGAGGAATAGACACCCTTCTTGAAGATATGCAGAGTGCAAAGCCTACCTTTGTTGTCAGTGTTCCAAGGATTTATGAAAAGATTTACACAAAGATAAAGGTGGGTCTTGAAAGTGCAAGTCCTGTTAAGAGAGCTCTTTTTAACTGGAGTATGGGAGTGGGAAGAAAGGTGAGCCAGTACAAACAGAAAAATAAACCCCTTCCCCTCTCTCTGCAGTTACAGTACAATCTCGCTTATAAACTTGTTTTGAGTAAAATTCATGATCTCTTCGGAGGAAGAATAAGGTTCTTTGTTTCTGGAGGAGCTCCATTATCCAAAGATATTGCAGAATTTTTCCACGCAGCTGATGTCCTTATTCTTGAGGGTTACGGTTTAACTGAAACCACCGCTCCTGCCAATGTAAACAGGCCAGATAAGTACAAATTTGGAACTGTTGGTCCCACCATTCCCGGCACGGAGGAAAAGATAGCTGAGGATGGTGAAATTCTGATCAGAGGCCCGGGTGTGATGACAGGTTACTACAGGAATCCTGAAGAAACAAAGGAAGCCCTTGACCCGGATGGCTGGTTCCATTCAGGGGACATAGGAGAATTTGATGAAGAGGGGTTTCTGAGAATTACAGACAGGAAGAAGGATATAATTGTTACTGCTGGAGGAAAGAATATTGCACCGCAGTACATTGAAAATCTCATGAAGACATCTCCCTATATCAGCCAGTGTTTTGTGTATGGGGATAAGAGAAAGTATCTTACAGCCCTTGTGACTCTCGATTATGAGCAGGTTAAAGAATATGCAGATGCACATGGGATCAGATATGAGAAACTTGAGGATCTTGCAAAGGATCCCCAGATTGAACTGCTCATAAGAAAGGAGATTGAGGAGAGAAACAAACAGCTGGCCTCCTACGAAACGATAAAGAAGTTTATAATTCTCCCAACTGATTTTTCCATCGAAACAGGGGAGTTAACTCCCTCTCTTAAGATGAAGAGAAAGGTGATTCTGAACAAGTACAGAGATCTTCTTGATTCCCTTTACGAGGAGAAATTTGATTAAAAAAGGCGGGGGAAATCCCGCCTTTTTTTATTTTTGAAGCTCGCTGTCGATTATGGATTTGATCTGATTGAAGGGAAGGGCACCGGGAATGTATCTGCCATTGATAAAGAGGGTTGGTGTTGATCTGACCTGCAATTTCAGACCATCCTGAAAAGATTTTTTTATCTGATCTTTTGTGGAAGGATCTTTGAGACATTTTTTGAACTTCTTAACATTGAGTCCAATTTTCTTTGCCTCTTCTATTGATTTTTCCTCGATGTTCTGTGGAGTGAATTCTCTCTGATTCTGGTAGAAGTAGTTGTAGAAGTCCCAGAATGCATCGGGTTTCTGGTTGTATGCGCACTGAGCAGCAAGAGCTGCAGGTTCCGCCCATTTGTGAAAAGAAAGCGGGAAGTGTTTGAAGGTAAATCTTACTTTCCCTTTATATTGCTCAAGAACCTGCTTCATGGTGTTATACATCATTCCGCAGTAGGGACACTGAAAATCAGCGAACTCAACAATTCTGATGGGTGCATCTTTGGGACCTATAGAGGGTGCACCTTTTGTGTTTATCATTGATTCATCTACAAAATCAACTTCTTCCGACTGAATTCCAGAGAGGTCACCATTTGCCGGAACAATGGGACCCATAAAAATATATTTTCCATCATTCGTAACATAGAGATTGAATCTCTTTCCATATCCTCCCTGTTTCCATTCCACTCTGACTTTTGCAACTCCAGGAATAACCGATTCCGTAACTTTCAGAACTCTTATCTGGGCGTTTTTATTCCCCCTTGCCATTTTTAAAACAAAATCTTCTGCAATTTTTTTTATTCTGGGAATGTCTGATTCTGCAAGATTTCCAGATTTCACACTTTCTGTTTTACCACCAGTTTCCTCCCCACCCCTGGCCTCGTTTTTACTGCAACTACCATAAGTAAATGTAAAAACTACAGCTAAAAGCAGTACAAAAATAAATCTTCGTTTCATCTTAAAAAACCTCCTCAATTTTTCTTTCATCTTACTATAAGCCACTTCTATTTGCAAAATTTTTATCATATCCTGAATTGTTTGACCCCGAACCAGATTCTGGTAAAATAAACCTGTATGGAAGGGAGAAAGTTCATAGAAGAGGTGATATTTGGAAGGCGAAGCATAAG
>JALSQH010000262.1 GCA_026985515.1 bacterium | reverse complement strand
AGTTGTAGGGGTCATTGTAGCGGAAGCTGTTATGGTTATTCCTGTTGTTATTGTTCTTCTCATTATGAACATGGAGGAGGAGATAATACGGATGGCTACTATTGCTTTCCTGGTGATGACCAGGCAGTATATGTGGACGAGACCCATTTATATTTTACATGGACTAATAGTCCTACTGTATTAAAAGCTGATGGATCATATGAAACTTTGAGGGATTTTCATCACACTCCTCCCTATCACAGCGGTTATACTTTTCCTGGTCCGAGGCAATCTAACGGAAGAAGTTGTTATAATTATCCAAAACCTTCTCCCTGTCATAATGTCTGGGATGGTGCAGATATAACAAAATTTGGGTTTTGTACTGGGCCTGGCAATTGTGGCGATTTTCCAGCAGATTCAATAGTATTCAGGATCAGTATTCCAGATGTTTATGCGGAGTTAGGCATAGACGCGGGTGATACAATCGGTAGAGGAGGAGGTTTTGTAGAGTGGTATTATTTTGATATAGTTGCCTCAATGAAATTCTTTTTCTTTGATAATTCAAATGATGGAATTTATAATCCTGATGCTCTGGATGTTGATATTAATGTTACTGATGTGATATTAAGTAATTTAAAAGATGCAAAATTTGATTTGAATATTGATCCGGGTTCATTGACTGATGATTTGTTAAATTTGTTAAAACCTATATTAGAAAGTAAATTTCAAAATATCCTGAATAACAGCCTTAAAAGCGCACTTGCTGGTGCACTACCCATTGATATGAATAATCTCCTGGGTGATCCATGGAAAATAGGAAAGGGACTGGTAGATGTTGGTCTCTACGGTCAGAATCCTGATGTGGTGGATTCTTCATACAGTTCAAGTACGCAGTATCATGAAGTAAATGGAACTTACGACTCCAATGGATTGTGGAAGCCTTCCACATACACAAATTGTGCAATGGATATTCGTTTGAACGCAGCAGCTGAACCAATTCTGTTTAATGCGGATTGCTCCAGGGATATTGACTTAAATAATCCTGAACCAACAGATTTCTTTGGAATTTGTGCACTTTACAATCACAACGATGGAGTTGACGAGGACCAGCAGTTTGATGATGATTCCGGTCCCACAGATTTTGGTCCACCGCTTATAGACAAATCAGATGTTCCTCCACCCAATGTGACTCCTCCATCTCTTGGTAGTCTGACTCTCATAAAGTATGGAGTAAACACCTGGGGAGGCTTCAGGACAGTAATGTATGATGCCAATCATAATGGGATTAAGGATGATGGTTCATCAAATGTATTCAATTACGATATGGCTCTTTCAATCCATGAGAACTTTCTCAAGCAGGTCCTCTATGCAGCCTTTGCAGCAGGAATAGTGGAGTTTGAGATGACTCCATACGATGAAAATGGTAAGGAAACACCTTTTAAAGATTTTCTAAAAGTAGATGTATGGAAGAATCTTATACCGGTCCTGGGAAGACTTGCAAAAGATAATTCATATGTTGAAATCAAAATGGTGCCGAGAGCTACTCCCACTGCTGCAGTTGGAGTTGGAACCTACAACAATTCCAGTGGGCCCGGTCAGGGGATGACCGGGAAATTTGATGTTGCCTTTTATTTCCCCGCACTTGATTTTGAGTTCTGGTTTACTGATAAATATAACGTCAAGAAACGAATAATGACGTTGAGGTGGAACCTTACAGCGGGATTTGATCTTGAATTTCACAAAGGTTGCAGTCCCCTTGATCCCTACTATGGACAGCCTGAGTGTGATCCCAATTACGATTATTTGCCAGATTATGTCCCGGGCTATATAATGCTTTACGGAGAGATAAACAGTCCCTCTCTTATCAGCTATGGAGTAACCCCCATAGAAGTGGTATCATCTGAAATAGATGTTAATACTTCACTGTTGAAAGATCAATTTTCCAATTTGATTCCTGTTCTCATGTCCTCATATGTTCAGTTTTATGTTGAAACAAGATTCAGACTGGCGGGATTAACTTTTGACCTTCACTATTCTGGTCCAGATGGACCAGATAATAAGTGGTTCAGTCTGTATATAACTCTGCTCGGTAATGTTAACATTTTTCAGTTCCTGGGTAATCTTTCTCTTTCCGGTGCGTCGCCGGCTGATTTGCATCCAGATACAACGATTGAGGTACCCGGTGCCCAGGGGGATGAGGTATTTCTGCCAGCTTCATATGTGAGTAAATTTGTGACCAACAAAGATGAATTGATATTCAAATACAATGGTTCAAGTAAACTCGTTGATCCAGATAATCTTCTTTACACATACAGACTGGATGGAGGATTATGGCATCCACCCGTCAAAACAAAAGAGGTTTCGGTAAATTTAAAGGGACTTCTTGACGGAAAACACACTCTTGAGGTTGCAGCCATTCAATCCTATGCCGGGTATACATGGATGGACTACACACCTGCAAAGGTTGAATTTATTGTGGACAGAACTCCACCTGAAATTTCATTCCTTAATCCTGAAACTGTATTTTCAAATGGTGACTCTATCGTTGTTGGTACCGAAGATATGTCTGATGTAACGATTTCATGGAAGATAGATAATGGAGATTTTTCACCCTGGACAACTTCAAGGATCATTCCTCTTGATGGTTTAAAAAGCGGAACTCACAGATTAATTGTCAGAGCCCGTGACGAGGCAGGAAATGTTTCAGAGAAAGGTCTGGTTTTTGAGATCAGGTCTGAGGGGTTTGGTTGTACCTCTGGAAATCCTGCAGGTTACATAGTAATAATTCTTCTTACTTTCCTGTGGCTTACCGGTTATGGACTGTTTAGAAAGATAAAAAATTGATTTACAACTACTCTGGTCTGGCACGCATTTTGTAATAATCAGATGAGATGAAAAGAGTAACATTTCTTTTTGCTATTTTTCTAACTTTAATTTCAATATCATCGGGTTGTAAAAAGAAAGGGGAAGATAATGATGGACGTATAACACCGCCAGTTTCAAACGAAGTGATTCTTATCACTGCCTTTACAGTTGATCCCCTGGAGGGTAAGGCACCCCTCACTGTAAAGGTTACTCTCATTGGAAAGATTGCCGGTGAGGAATACAGAAGTTTCACAGATCTTGCCTATTATGTCGATTTTAATGGTGATGGGAAGTGGGATTACACTGGAAGCGAATGTTTGAATGTTTCATACACATATAAGTTGCCTGGAGAGTACAACTTAAGGGCCCTGATCAAGGATAAGAAGACGGGCACTGTTGCTACTCCACCGGAAAAAGTTATAAAGGTCACCAGCAATAAGCCACCGGTGATTGACTCCTTTTATGTTTCTCCACGGGAAGGTTCACTTTCAAATGGAAAGCTGAGCGTCATGCTGTATCTATCGGCTCATGACCCCGATGGAGAAATTGAGAAAGTAGAGTATGACATGAATGGCGACGGGGTGGTGGATTATGTCAAGAATCGTCCATCCAATCTCAACCTTTCCTGGGCCTATACAAGCCCGGGAGAGTTTTCAATCATTGTGAAAATATATGATGATAGTGGCGCATCTGTAACTGGAAGGACAAAGGTAAGAGTCTATGTATCACCGGTGATGGTTTCCAGATACATGGACCTTGATTCCTTTGCCTATTCGGTACTGGTAACCGGCCCCTTTTATGATAGAAACATTCTGCCGCCGGAATTCCAGGGAATCGGTCTTGGAAAGTACTACCTCCTTTTTTTAGGTGAATCATATGGTAACATCGATGTCTTCTATATGAATAATCCTGAGGATCCCGGCTCGATATATTTTCTCAAGAGATTCCGGGTGCCTTTGAGTTATACAGAGAGAGGTGGGGCAGTATCAATGTTTTACAGAGACAGATGTCTTATTGTCTCTGGTGGAGGTGGTGAATCTGGAGAACCTTACACAACTCTTTCTGTTAGTTTCAAAAACGGGATAACTTCACCTGTGGTAAAGGATACCAATCTCTTTACAAATGCACAGGGATCATTTAATTATCATGGTCACTCAGGCATCGGATTTTATAACGGCAGGAGTTTTGTTTATGCTTCCTGGTTCTCAGCGAGAAATGTTGTTGGAGCACTGAATATTTCCAATTTCAGCATCCCGGATTGTGTTGAAAAATCGTCAGGATTGTTTGATGTGGTAAAACAGGTGAAAGTATGTCCATTTAATGTACAGGATATCTTCTGTTCCAGGATACTTGATTCCCTTTACTTTAAAAAACATTTTTTTATTGCAGCGGACAAATATGGCCTTGTTATTGTGAGTATGAAAGATATTCTGACGAAATGCCCTCAGGGATCCAGATGTTACGCGGTCAAAGATTCATCCATTTGTCCAGCTGGTTACAGCTGTTTCCAGCCAAGGTTCATAACTGTGGGACCCTATGATTCTTACAGAGGACCTCCTTTTATGAGTTACTGGATTGCAGATTCTCTTTTCCTGCTGAAAGGGGGACAGGTTGAAGATGAACCCCTCTATTTCAATTACAGTGATAAATATCACTCCTACATTGCCAGAATCCAGTATGTTGCCCATGTTACTTCTCCAGAGGATTTTATCCTTTACAGAAATGGTATTGAGGTGCCGAGAGAGTACTGGCATCTCATTGATGAAAAGAGAGTTGCGGTTGATCCATTATTCTATCTGAGGGATCCATGGGCATATTATACTGCCTCATATAAAAAGGCTGATCTCCTTTTCGTTGGAATAAATGCCAGTGAGAACTACCCTCCTGATCACCATAGTGTTCCACTTTTTATAATAGATGTCACTGAACCTGACAGGCCTTTATTTTTAAATGGTAATTGTCTGAACAAACCTGTTTCTGATCCTTCTTCCTGTAGAGTGAAAGAGTACAAAGATTATCTCGGTTCTGTGGATAGATTATTTATTGATCCCATAAGGGTTGCATGGCCCATTGCATATACATTCTCTGGAAATGAGTTGAGATTTCTGAATGTGTCTGATCCCTATCAACCAGCCACACCTGATATAAACTGGCATTCAGATAATAGAATTTTCGTAGCGGAAACTGACAACTGGACAGATGCGGGTCCCATTTCAGATTGTTACTCCACTAATGGAAAGTGTCCCGCAAATGATTTTACTGATATGCAGGATTTCTCAGATATGAAGTATGCATCAAATTATTACAGAGGACTCTCGGTAATTGACAGTAGTTATAATATTCGCAGAGAGATAAATATTGGTGGTATTCCCTTCGCTTTCCAGTCATTTAAAAGTTTTGGTAAGAATTATGTTTTCGCAGCAAAGGGTTATGGTGGTGTTGACCTGATTGATATAACTGACATATCTCACCCGGAAGTTGTTTCCCATATTGACATAGATGGTGAAGCAACCGGACTCTATTTTGATCGTTCCCGCTCCCATCTTTACATTGCTTCAAACAATTATGGAGTTTACGAATACGACTTCAGAAACTTCCGTAAACCTGTATTTTTGAATCAGTGGGGACCTGATAAAAAAATTAAAAAACTTTCCGGTGATAATTCAAACTTTGTATTCTTCTGTGATGACAGCAACACTTCCCCTCGACTTTACTATCAGAGACTGGGAGCAGAGATGAATCCTTCCATAGTTGGTGGGTATTCCTACTGTATGAGGCAGGATGCCCCCATCTATGTGGCCAGGGACAACAGTAATTTGATCACTATCTCAGGAAGTATTCTTTCCTACACCCTCAGCGCTCCACCAGTTGTGACATTTCTGTCAGGGGAAGCGGCGAATAGTTCTGTGGTTGACAACTATATTCAGAGGGATCTGTTGATAACTGCCACTTCAAAAACAATTTTTCTTTACAATATTTCCGATCCATCTCAACCCTATCTTTTGAGCAAAATTGATATAAACGATTATCTGAATCAGCAGGAGCAGACCCAGGGGGCTGTTATCAAGTCAATTGATAAAACTGCTCAGTATCTCTTTGTTTCCCTTGGTTCCATTGGGTTGTTTGTTTTTGACATTTCCAATTACGAGCATCCAGAAATAGTTGCGGATAACAAAGGTTTTTCACCTACTGTTATAGATACTTTCGTTTCCCCAGATCCGCAGCATCCTGGAAACTTTTTCTACTATTCAATAATAGGATCTGGAGAATATTCCGTTACTGGGCACAAAATCTATTTTGTGAAATTTGAAGGACTTGCCCCTCCCATAAGATAATTTGACATTTTTTGTCACTTTTTGCTGAAATTTTTTCAGAAAATTTCATTACAGGATGAGAAAACGATGGCATGAGTATTGTATATAGTTTGTGCCCGCCTTAAAATTTCCCGCCTTCTTGCCCCACCTGGCCCCGTGGCGATCGTCACGGGGTTCCTCTCATTGACTGAATCTGAAATAATGGTATTCTAATATCTATGGGACACGGAATTGGCGCATTTATTGTTAAACTCTTTTTGTATGGTATTCCTCTATTATTTGCGGTGGTGTTGCACGAAATAGCACACGGATGGATGGCTTACAAATTGGGGGATTACACTGCAAAATTAAAGGGCAGGCTCACATTGAATCCGCTTCATCATATTGATCCTGTGGGCACAATTATATTACCACTACTTGAACTCCTGACAGTGGGAAGAATCTTTTTTGGATGGGCCAGACCGGTTCCGATAAATTTTCTGGCTCTCAGAAATCCCAAGAGAGATATGGTATATGTTGCCGCAGCTGGTCCTGCTGCCAATATAATTCAGGCGGTTGTCTATGCACTTCTAATAAGAGCTTTTTTTCTCATTGAACCTTCACTTGGTTACTACCTGAGGATGCCCGGGTACATAAATTTTTCAGATGCTCCTGTTCTTATCAGGATACTTCTTCCTCTTACCCAGATGGCCTTTTTCGGGGTGATTATTAATCTTTTTCTTGCCTTTTTTAACCTGATTCCATTTCCACCACTTGATGGGAGCAGAATAGTAGTGGGACTTGCTCCACCATCTGTTGGAATATTTTACGCAAGACTTGAACCGTATGGTATGATGATTCTTCTTTTAATTCTCTTTCTTGTTCCCGGACTTATCTCATCTATTTTGAATCCAATTGTTTCCCTTGCTCTTTCCATCCTGTTGTGAAGGAGGTTAAGATGGACATTGTTTTAAGTGGAATGAGACCCACTGGTAATCTTCACATAGGTCATTTAAAAGGGGTTCTGGAAAACTGGGTGGAACTTCAGGAAAAGTACAGATGTTTCTATTTTATTGCTGACTGGCATGCAATCACGACAGAGTATGACAATGTCACTGCAATAAAGGAAAACACCCTTGAAATAATCGCTGAGTGGCTGGCATCGGGTCTGGATCCCGAAAAAAGTACACTCTTCGTTCAGTCTCAGGTTAAAGAGCATGCTGAACTGCACCTCATACTTTCAATGATAACCCCTATCTCCTGGCTCGAGAGGGTTCCCTCATATAAGGAGCTCAAAGCTCAGCTCAAAAAAGATCTTAACACCTATGGCTTTCTTGGTTATCCAGTTTTACAGGCAGCGGATATTATTATTTACAAAGCCAGATATGTGCCAGTTGGAGAGGATCAGGTCCCTCATATTGAGCTTACAAGGGAAATTGTAAGGCGCTTTCATTATATTTTTAAAAAGGAAATTTTTGTTGAACCACAGGAATTGATAAACAGAGCGGCAAGGGTCAGGGGGCTTGATGGAAGGAAAATGAGTAAATCTTATAACAACGCCATATACCTTTCAGATCCACCTGAGGTTGTTAAGGAAAAGATAATGAATGCAGTAACAGATCCTGCCAGAGTGAGGAGACATGACCCTGGACATCCCGAGGTTTGCAATGTCTTTCACTACCACTCTCTATTTTCTTCTAAAGAGGAGGTAGAAGAGATAGAAAAGAACTGCAGGGCAGGTACTATTGGATGTGTTGAATGCAAGCGAAAGTTATTTGAAAAAATTGAAAGTGTCCTTGCACCCATACGAGAAAAAAGGGAAGATTATTTGAAAAGAAAAGATGATCTCATTGATATAATACGGACAGGTACTTCAAAAGCAAGGAAAGTTGCATCAAAAACTATGGAAGAGGTCAGGGAGGCAGTTTCTCTGCTTGATCTATGAATGAGGGAGCAAAGTTTAGAGTTATACTCGACGAATTTGAGGGACCACTTGATGTTTTAGTTGAAATAGTTGAGAAAAACAAGTATGATATAGACAATCTTCCCCTCGTCAAAATAATTGATCAGTATTTGGATTATGTCCGAATGTTGCAGGGGGAAAATCTTGCAGTTGAAAGCATTTACATGCTTTTTGCTGCAAAGTTGATAAAGCTAAAGGCAAAAATGTTACTGCCCAGATGGAAAATGAAAAATGATGAAATCATTGCTTTTCAGGAGGAGCTAAAGGAGGAGATAAAGTCGAGAAAGGAAAGGAATGAAGAAGAACAGAAGTTCAGGGAAAATTTAGAAGTTCTTGTGAATTTTTTTGAAAGAAAAAATAAACTTTTCTGGGACCATTTTCCCTCATGGAAAGCTCAACTTGGGGTTGATGAAAATTACACCCACAATCTTAATGATCTTTTCCTTGCTGTCAAAAGAATAGTGGAAAGAGTGGAATCAGTATCAAATCCTGGCGAAGTTATTGAGGATGATGCCATTGATATTAAAAAGAGAATTCTTGAGCTTATTAAAATTCTCAGGGAGAAAAACTCAGAATTTTTTTCACGGTTACTGCCTGACTCTCCAGCCTTGAGGGACATAATTGAAATTTTTCTTGCTCTTCTTGAATTGATAAAAAGAGGGGCTATAAGAGTTATTCAGGAAAGTATTGATGGAGAAATCCTGATTCTTCCCACCCCCAAGATTAATGAGTGTAAAGGAATAGGGGAGATTTCACTGTGAAAGAAAATTTAAAAGAATTGATTGAGGCCTTGCTTTTCGCTTCTCCTAAACCTCTCAGTGTATCAGAGATAAGCAGAATCGTGGAAGAAAGTGCAGAGCTGGTGGAAAATACACTGCGTAAACTTGAGGGGGAGTACCGAAAGAGGGGAATAAGGATTATTAAGGTTGAAAATGGCTACCACTTTGTAACTGCTGAAGAATTTTCACCATGGATAAGAAAAATTCGGGATATTAAGAAAATTAAACTGAGTAGAGCAGCACTGGAAGTGCTTGCAATAGTGGCTCTGAAACAGCCGGTAACCAGGGCTGAGATAAATGAGTTGAGGGGACAGAATTCCGATGCAGTTGTAAAACAATTAGTAGAGAGAAATCTTCTCAAAATAGTTGGTAAGAAACCCGGCTCTGGTGGTGCACAACTCTTTGCGGTTACAGACAATTTTTTGAAGATGTTCAATTTAAAATCTGTAAAGGACCTTCCTTCATTTGAAGAATTGAAAGAACTTGCACTGGCAGACAGACCGGTTCAGCAGGAGTTATCCATAGATGAGATTGAATAAGTTTATAGCAGCCTCAGGGTATGCTTCAAGAAGAAAAGCAGATGATCTGATTTTTAATGGAAGAGTTAAAGTTAACGGCAGAGTAGTTACGGAACCCTGGTATGATGTGAACGAAGAAAAAGATATTGTGGAGATAGAAGGCAATATCATAAGGCCTCAGAAGAAAAAGATCTATTTGAAGCTATTTAAACCTGCTGGTTATGAAACTGTTATAAATCGGAGAGGTGATATACCTGCCTTATCTGACCTGGTTGAGCTCCCCAGGGGAGTTTTCCCTGTGGGGAGGCTGGATGTTAACACGGAAGGTCTTGTTATTCTCACAAATGATGGTGAGTTTTCATATGTTCTATCACACCCTAAATTTGAAATACCCCGGAGATACAAAGTTAAAATAAGGGGTGTAGTAAGTGAAGAGGATCTTGATAAGATGGTAACAGGGGTTAAAATAGGAGGAGGTGTAACGGGAAGATTTGATGCAATAGCCCCTGTGAGAATTCTGAAAAATACCAGCTGGTATGAGTTATCTCTCCATGAAGGAAAATATCATGAGATAAGAAAAGTTTTTGGAGTCCTTGGATACAGGATTTTAAGGTTAATAAGGATTTCTTTTGGAGAAATTTACCTTGATGATATGAG
Organism: bacterium; assembly: GCA_026985515.1. GTDB lineage: Bacteria > JALSQH01 > JALSQH01 > JALSQH01 > JALSQH01 > JALSQH01. The sequence continues at coordinate 5,402 of JALSQH010000262.1, read as the reverse complement.
AAAAGGCGAACTGAGAAAGTTCAGCAGAGAAGAGTTGAGATATGTCAGGGAATTAAAAAGACTTATCTCTGAACGCTGATTTGAAGTATCACTCCTGCGTTGTAATTCCCGGCGGAGTATGAAGGATTGAATGATACATCTTCAACGGTTACACCGGGGTTTTCCTCTTTCACCCGGTTAAGGGTAGCTATTACATCTCTGTAGTTGCTTCTTCTGTCTCTGATTATAGGTTTAACGGCAACTCTGTAGCCGTTTCTGTAGAGTCTGAGAAATTTTGCAACTTTTTTCCACGATTCAGAGGAGGTGATAGGTACAATATAGGTGTATGAAGATGTCTGGTTTAATCTTTTCTGAACCTCAGATGTGTAAGAAACGAACTGATCATTTGCGAGTTTCAGAATTTCAGGAGAAACCTGCATTACATTCTCAGCTGTTAGTGGATTCTGAACAGTTCTTTTACCAGATGAATGAGAAGATCCAGCATCTGTTAATGTGGTTGTAACTCTCCTTTCTCCGCCCTGATTCAGAATTGCAGGAATGTATGTAATGCCAAAGACCACAATTACCAGGGAAAGGGTAAGTGCAGCTAATTTCAGAAAAATGAATCTTCCATTTGATGAAAGTTCTGCTTCGATCTGATTCAGAATTTTGGTTTTGAGATCCGGGGGAGGGAGGGGCTTTTTCCTTGCAATAACTCTTGTGATCATCAGCAGTTTTCTGTATTTTTCAACCTCCTCTCTGCACTCTGGACATGAGTTAAGCAATTTTTCAAATTCTGTCATCTCCTTTTCGCTCAGTTCTCCTTCGAGGTAAAGATCAACTTTTTCAAGGAGTTCTTCCTTTCTCATTTCTTTTCACCTGTCAGGTATGGTTCAAGTTTCTTTTTTAATATTTCCCTTGCTCTGTGAATCCGGGATTTGACAGTTCCCTCTGGTATATTGAGAATTTCAGCAATTTCCTGATATGATTTCTCTTCGAGATCCCTCAATACTATCACCACTCTGAATTCTTCTGGAAGAGAGTTTATTTCTTCAAGGATCTTCGTGTAAGTTTCTCTTCCTATCACCTCATCTTCCGACGATGGAGAAAGATCAGGTAGATCAACTCCATAATTTTCGTCGTTACCTCTTGCAGAGGTCTGGTTAACACTATCAGAATCATAGTGTCTTCTCTTTTTAAGGTAATTTATTCGGTTTATAGCGGCGTTAAGTGTTATCTGATATAGCCAGGTGGAAAATTTTGATTTCCCTTTAAATCTTTTGATGTTTTTAAAAACCTTGAGAAAAACTTCCTGCGTCAGGTCTTCAGCCTCACCATAATCGTTTAACATTCTCATGCTAAGAGAAAAAACCTGATGAGAGTATTTCTCCACCAGCATTGTAAAGGCTTCCTCTTCACCCCTTTTGGCTGCATTGACCAGCTCGAAATCTGGATCATTTAATCTGTTAATTGTCAATTCTATCAATTCCCCATTCACGTTAAATTATGACAAATTTATAAATGAAAAGTTCAGGCTTCCATGGCTCTCAGAATCTCAATTCTTTTATCAATTGGGGGATGAGTTTCAAAAAGTGTGTCCCTTATATCTCTGTCTGCTTTAAGGGGGTTAACAATAAACAGGTGCTGGTTGCCTCTGCTTGCAGTGTCAATATAGACATTTCCGTTTTTAAGCTTTTCCAGAGCCTTTCTCAGCCCTGCTGGATTTCTTGTGAGTTCCACTGAACCTGCATCTGCAAGGTACTCTCTCTTCCTCGAAATAGCCATCTGAAGGATGGTGGCGATAACTGGTGAAACTGCAATGAATATTATCATGAGAACCAGGATTAAAATGTTTCCCTCCCCTGTTCTTTCTCTGCTTCTACGGTAGTACCTTCTTCTTCCAAAGCCAAAATAACTTCTCAGAGCCACATCAGAGAAAATAACAATGATTCCTGCCAGAACCGAGATTGTTACCATCAATCTTGTATCGTAGAATCTTATGTGGGAGATTTCGTGACCAATCACTCCCTGAAGTTCCTCCCTTGTGAGGTTCTTCAGCAATCCCCGTGTGACTGCTATGGCAGATTTTTCCGGTTTAAAACCAACAGAAAAGGCATTCATTCCATCGGATTCAATGACATAGATCTCAGGCATGGGTATGCCAGCTGCAATTGACATCTCCTCCACTACATTGAAAAGTCGTGGTTCATCATCGTGAGATATTTTGTGTGCATTCATAAACTTAAGAGATATTTTGTCACCAAATAATAGAGAAACAGTGACCCATACAATTGCAATTACAGTTGAAATAATAATGCCCGTTTCGTAACTACCATTGAGATATCCAATGGCAGCTCCAACAGATGCAAAAAGAATAACAAAAAGAGTGACTAAAAGAAATGTGTTTCTTTTATTTTTTGATATTACCTGGTAAAAATCAATTCTTCCATGTTTTACAGGAGCCCCCGGGATTGCAGCAAAGTTGATTCTCTTACTCTTCGAAGCCTGTTTTTTTAAAGGCTTCTGGCAGAGTTCACAATATTCGGCGTCAGGTTTGTTCAGAAAGCCACAGTGGGGGCAGGGAATTCTGTCTTCCAGACTCATCTCAGATCTACTTTCGGCACAGCTTTTTCTTCTTCCGGTATATCAAAAAATTCAAAGGGCTTGAAACCGAACCAGTTTGCAACTATGTTTGAGGGAAATTGCTCAATCCGTGTGTTGTACTTCATCACAAGGTCGTTGTAGAGCTGTCTGGCAAAGGCTATTTTGTTTTCAGTTGAAGTGAGCTCTTCCATCAACTGTGCCACATTTTCATTTGCCTTCAGCTGGGGGTAATTTTCAACAACTGCAAATAACTGTCTCAGTGCGGCTGTAACTGCTCCTTCAGCCCTTGCCTGTTCCCCCGGGGTAGTGGCAGATGTTGCTGCGTTCCTTGCCTTGATAACTTTTTCAAGTGTTTCCTCTTCATACTCCATGTAATCTTTCACTGTTTCCACAAGATTGGGAATAAGGTCGTATCTTCTTTTCAACTGCACAGAGATCTGTTTCCAGGCGTTCCTGACCCTGTTTCTCAGTGCAACAAGTGAATTGTAGGTGACCACCACCCATAGAATTGCGAGAATGATTAAGCCTAAAATTATCCATCCCGGGTTCATTTTTCCTCCCTTCCCCTGCGGGTTTTTCTGGTTCTTATGTTGTTCTTCTGCTGAGGCATTTTCAAAATCTTGTGCTGCTGCTGTATGTATGGAATCACTCTTTCCTGAATAAACTCCTTTATCTTGCAGTGAATGAGGTCAGGGTATTCAACCAGTGCAGCGTGACTTCCCTTTTCAAGGATTATCATTTCAGCTGTGGGAATCATATCTTTCATTTTCTGAGAAAGCCAGAGAGGTGTAAATGTATCATTTTCTCCAGCAATTATAAGCACCGGAACTTTTATTTCAGGAAGTACATCCTCAGCTGTGTGTCTGCTCATATGTAAAAACATTTCAGCTGCAAATTCCATATTGAGTTTTGCAAGATGTTCAAAGTAGGGTCTCATTTTCTCCTTTGAAGAGAGGCATGGATTGATACTTTTCAGTGCCAGACCAATGTAAAAAGGAATGGATGTTGAAGCAATCGGTGCTATTGTTGAAATCAGCAGGTTTCCAAATTTTTTCAGAAAGGGGTAGAGCAGGGTGGGGTAGATCTTCTCCATTATGTCCATATCGAAGAAAGTTTTAAAGGGATAGCCGTATGTTCCCAGAATAGGAACCAGGCCCACTACATCTTCTGGATAATGTTTGTAGTACTCATAGTTAAACTGAACTCCCATGCTGTGGCCAACAAGGATGTAATTATTAAGTTCAAGGTGTTTTACAATCGCATGAAGATCCTCCACAAGAATATCCATTGAGGATTTTGTGAAGTCGGAAGGTAAATCGGAGTTACCATGCCCCCTGTAATCCCATATCAGCATGGGATGTTTCCCCATAAAATCTCTGACAAGATACCTCCAGTAGGAGGTATCGCACGCTATTCCGTTGGAGAAGATTATCACAGGTTTTTCCCCTTCAGGATAGAATCTGTACCAGATTCTTGTTCCATCAACTGGACTCTTCACATAACCCTCGTTAAATTCTTCCATCTTCACCTCCTTACCCTTCAGCTTCTTTAATTAACCTCATAAATTCTTCCTCGTTGATCATTTTTATACCAAGTTGCTGAGCCTTCTGAAATTTGCTTCCGGGATTTTCACCTACTACCACCAGATCAGTTTTTCTGCTCACACTTGGAGCAACTTTTCCACCAAGCCTCTCTACTATTTCCTTTGCCTCTTCCCTTGTAAAATTGCTCAGTGCACCTGTGAAAACTACGGTCTTACCGGCAAAAGGTGATGAAACTGGCTTCTTTTCTTCCTCATAAATTATCTGAACACCACCCTTTAACATCTTGTCAATGAGTTTTAGATTTTGCTCGTTCCTGAAAAAGTCCACCACACTTTCTGCTATTTCAGGCCCGATTTCATTGATCCTTATAAGGTCTTCATAAGTTGCTTTTTTAAGGTTGTCAAGTGTCTTAAAATTTTCAGCAAGTACTTTCGCTATGTGCTCTCCCACATGTCTTATTCCGAGAGCATACAGGAATCGATCAAATGGTATTTTTTTAGCTTTTTCAATCGCTTCAATAAGATTTCTAGCAGATTTATCGGCAAAACCGGGTAGTCTAACCACATCTTCATACTTGAGGTAGAAAACATCTGCAAGATCCTTAACAAGACCCTTTTGAATCAGGAGATCAACTATTTTTTCACCAAGTCCCGTTATGTTAAAAGCTCTCCTTGACACCATATGTTTTATGTGCTCTTTGATCTGGGCTGGACATGAGGCATTTGTACAGATCCAGTAGGCCCCTTCTTTTACAAGGGGAGTTCCGCAGCTCGGGCATTTATCGGGCATTTTGAAAATTTTTTCTTCCCCCGTCCTTCTCTCCGGAATGGGTTTTACCACCTCAGGTATGACCTCTCCAGCTCTTCTCACAATGACCCAGTCACCTATGCGTACATCTTTTCTTCTGATTTCATCTTCATTGTGAAGAGAAGCTCTTGAAACTACTGCACCTCCCACATTAACAGGTTCCAGGATCGCCACAGGGGTGACGATTCCTGATTTTCCAACACTCACTACTATATCAAGAACTCTGGTAATTGCCTCCTGAGCGGGAAATTTGTACGCTATCATGTAACGGGGTGATCTTGTTGTGGTACCAAGCTTCTCCCAGAGAGAAAGATCATTCACTTTTATAACCGTACCATCTGCGTCATAAGGAAGTTCATCCCTCTTTGCAAGGATCTCTTTGTGAGCTTTAATGGCTTCCTGTATATTTTTGCACTTTCTGGCAAGTGGATTTACCTTCAATCCCCATTTTGGAAGGGTGGTCAGAAC
>JALSQH010000261.1 GCA_026985515.1 bacterium | reverse complement strand
CCCAGTGAGTTTTAAACTCCGGTCCACCCCTTACTTCACCGATCCCGTAGAAGTATATATCAAGTTTTCTCTCAGCAGTAATTCTTGGATCAAGCTGTCTCAATGAACCTGCAGCTGCATTCCTGGGGTTGGCAAAGAGTTTTCCACCTTTTTCTGCCTGTTTCTGATTCAATTTTTCAAATTCTTCTTTTGTCATAAATACCTCACCCCTCACATCAAGATATTCAGGGGGAGGGAGTTCTTTATCAATGAGTTTTAATGGAATGGTTTTTATTGTTTTTAAATTGGCTGTAACATCCTCACCTTCAAATCCGTCGCCCCTGGTTGCTCCAAGAGTAAATACACCATTTTCATAGATGAGCGAAGCGGCAAGGCCATCCATTTTGGGTTCTATGGTATATTCAATATCCTGGTCCGTCGGGATTCCTAACTGTCTCTTTACTCTCCTGTCAAATTCAGTTACCTCGTCATCATTGAATGCATCCTGAATACTGAGCATTGGCACTCTGTGCCTTACCTTTTTAAACTCAGGTAGCGGTGCGCCTCCCACACGCTGAGTGGGAGAATCTGGAGTTACAAGTTCAGGGAACATCTCCTCAAGTTCTTGCAGTCTTCTGAATAGTCTGTCGTATTCTTCATCGGTTATAACAGGATCATTTAAAACATAGTAACGATAGTCATGGTATCTTATTTCTTCCCTCAGCTTTTCAATTTCCTTCTTCGCCTCTTCAAGTGACATTTTCTTTTCCATGAATCTCCCCCTGTTGGAATCAATTATCATTTTATAATATTCCCTTTTCAGTGTCAAAAGTGAATCCGTGTGATTGAAGGCATTTTTACAGATGATAAGATTATAGTGTATGAAAAAAATTCTTACCCTTCTTACAATTGCAGGTCTACTTGACGCGGCTTATCTAACCTATCACCACTATGTTGGAAATACACTTGCATGTGTGGCGGTTAATGGATGTCAGTTTGTAACTACAAGTGAGTATGCTGTGATATATGGTATTCCCCTGGCGTTGATTGGGCTCTTTTACTACATCTCTCTTCTCATTGGTGAATTGATATACTTCAAAACCGGGATAAATTTTTTCCTCTATCTTTGCCTCACCTTATGCGGAACAGGGACACTGGTTTATCTCTATCTCATTCATGTCCAGGCAGGTATCCTGCATGCCTTCTGTTTCTGGTGTCTCATCTCTGCTGGAATAACTTTTACCATAACCGGGATTCTTATATATGTTGTCATCTCAAAGAGACTTACCACTTGATTTTTAATTAAAAGGGTGTTAGTTTTATTATGCAATTTTGAAGAGGAGGTGTAATTTATGATCGACAGGGAAACTTTGAGAAAGATGTTCTATGTACCGGAAGATCGTCCCTGGTTTAAAAAAGAAGCAGGCTGGCCAGATGAGGTCCCAAAGAATTACGACTTTCCGCTAAAATCCCTTGGAGAATTTGCCAGGGAAGCTGTGGAAAAGTGGCCTGATCAGAACTTAATATGGTTTCTTGATCAGTACATGACATACAGAGAATTCTGGGACTATACAAGGAGAATGGCAAATTCTCTTCATCAACTGGGATACAAGAAGGGCGATGTACTTGCACTGTTACTTCCGAACAGTTTTCAGTATGTTATATCATACTATGCTGCTCAACTGCTTGGTGTAATTGTGACGGGGATTAATCCCACTTATAAGCCGATGGAGATATTGCACCAGGTGAGATTAACAGGTGCAAAAGGCATAGTGCTTCTTGACAGCCTGTTTGAAACGACTGTGAAACCAATACTGGACAGGCATAAGTTTGACCATATAATCGTCACGAACATTGCAGATTTCATGCCTTCCTTTAAGAAATTTCTGGGAAAACTGCTAAAGAAAATACCCACCGGTAAAGTTGATGTCAAGCATATAAGGTATATGGATCTTTTTAAGGCTTCTCCCAGTGTTCCAGAGGTGGAAATAGACCCGTTTGAAGATCCAGCGGTTTATATCATGACTGGAGGAACCACAGGAGTTCCAAAGGCAGCCGTGCTGACTCACTTCAACCTTGTTTCAAATGCCATTCAGAGCAGATTATGGATGTTTAAAGCTCAGCCTGGAATGTGTCCCATAGGTGTAATTCCTCTTTTCCACTCCTTTGCAATGACCACTGTAATGAACATATCCTTTGCCTTTGGTGGATGTATGATGCTATTCCCCAGACCGCCATCAACAGAGGAATTTATAAAGAAAGTTCTTGAAGTTGTACCTGATGAAAGTGGAATTTATCTTGGGCCGGAGGTTCTTTTCCAGCGTCTTGCAGATTACCCTGGAATAGAAAATACAGGCATCAATAAGAAACTCCTTCTTGCCGTTTCCGGTGCCGGTCCGTTGCACAGGCAGGTTCAGGAAAAGTTTGAAGAAAAAGTTAAAGCCAAGCTTGTTGAGGGATATGGATTGACAGAGGCCTCACCTGTTGTCAGTGCAGGACCATTTTACGGTATCAGAACCACGGGAACCATCGGGCTCCCATTTACGGGAACTGACTGGAAAATTGCTGATGAAAATGGTAACCAGTTGCCACCAGGTGAGGTTGGAGAGCTGTGGGTAGCAGGACCTCAGGTAATGAAGGAATATTTGAAGAACCCTGAGGAAACAGCCGAAACAATAAAAGAAATTGACGGCAAAAGGTGGCTTCTAACAGGTGACCTTGGTACAATGGATGAACTTGGAAGGGTTAAAATCACGGGCAGAAAGAAACAGCTGATCAAACATAAGGGCTACAGCGTATTCCCGGCTGATGTGGAAACATTGATTGCTGATCATCCAGCAGTCCATGAGGTGGCTGTTGCAGGTTTACCAGATCTTGAGGGTAAAGAAGGAGAAATAATAAAGGCATGGGTGGTTCTTGAGGATGAATATAAGGGGAAGATAACTGAAAATGAGCTCATCGAGTGGTGCAAAAAGAACATGGCTCCATATAAAGTTCCAAAATACATCGAATTTATAGATGAGCTGCCCAAAAATCTTATTGGTAAGGTGATGCATCGTTTTCTTGTGGAAAAGGATCCCATTTATCTGAAATGGAAGGAGATGAAGGAAAAGGAGAAGAAATAGAAAAAGTGAAGAATAGAGAAGTACCATGGTGGAACACCCGCTCTGTGCGGGTGTTCTTTTTTATTTTCTCTGTATTGCTGATCGGTTACGTTGTTTATCTTGCTGCGACAAATTTCTGGGAAATCAGGGATAAATTTTTTTCAGCAAAAAGATGGTATTTAATTTTGAGTTTTATTTTTTTATTCATTTATGATCTTGGACTTGCTTATAGCTGGAAGGTTGTTATTGCAAAGGGGAAAGCAACATTCAAAGATGCTTTTATAATTCTTTACTTCTCTCAGTTAGGAAAGTATCTTCCGGGGAAGATATGGAGTTATGTTGCCCAGGTGGGTCTTCTGCAGAAATTCAACATAAAACCAAAAGAAGCGGCACTTCTAACATTTATCTTTTATACAGCCTCAATCCTTGGAATAATAACCTTTTCAGGAATAGCTTATGGATTGTATAAAAATTCATTAAACATAGTGGTCATGAGCCTGGGGGGGGTTCTTACGCTTTTATTTGTTGTATTTAAAACCTATCTTGGAGATTATTATCAGTATCTTATTAAGGGGTATCTTGCTCTTCTTGTGGCTGATTTCATTGGATGGGTTGCGTTTTATTTACTTCTATTTTCCATATATCCAGTTTCTTTCAGAGAATCCCTGGCAATTGCGATGAGCTTTTATGTGTCATGGTTTATTGGCTGGATAGCGCTTTTTTCTCCGGGAGGATTGGGGATCAGAGAGGGTGTCAACACATGGTTTCTTCACAAGGTTCTTGGATATTCACTTGGTTTTTCCTCTTTTTTCCCCCTTATGACAAGGGTAATGATCACTGTAGCTGAAGCTGTCCTTATTCTGATCGCTTTTATCATGGGTAAAAGAGAAGGTCTTTTAGATTTTAAAGTGAAGGGGAGGGAAGGAACTCCCTCCACTCCATATGAAGATTGAATTATTTTCCTTTAAATTCAGGTTTTCTCTTTTCCAGGAATGCTTTTACGCCTTCGATTCTGTCCTCAGACGCAAAAACCAGACCAAAAAGGGATCTTTCAAGTTCCAGACCTGCTTCTATGGCAAGTTCGAGGCCACGCCTCACTGCTTTCTTGGCGTACATTACCGCCAGTGGGCCTCTACCTGCAATTTCTGAAATTGTCTTTTTGGCTTCCTCAATGAGATCACCCTCTACCAGTTTGTTTACAAGTCCAATTCTGTAGGCTTCTTCTGCAGGAATGTGCCTTCCGGTAAGTATAATTTCCATTGCCTGATTTACACCAACGACCCTTGCAAGTCTCTGGGTTCCGCCGAATCCAGGTATAATTCCCAGATTGACTTCTGGTTGCCCAAAAACAGCTTTTGGTGAAGCATAGATGAAATCGCATGCAAGGGCAAGTTCAGTTCCTCCACCAAGAGCATAACCATTGACCGCTGCAATTATTGGAAGGGGATACTCTTCCATTTTTAGAGTTAATTTCTGACCCTCCTCAGCAAATCTTTCCGCTTCCTGAGGAGACATATCAGGCATTCTGGAAATATCTGCTCCTGCAATAAACGCCTTTTCACCCTCGCCAGTGAGAATGACACCTCTTATCTCTTTGTGGTTAAGAATCTCATCGAGGGCTTCTGAAAGTTCTCTAATTGTTTCTGGATTAAGGGCATTGAGTGCTCTGGGTCTATTGACTTTTAAAATGGCAGCAGGTGGGTCAAATTCCAGAATTATGTTTTTGTACTCACCCATTTTTACCTCCTATTCATATTTATAGAAACCTCTACCTGTTTTTCTTCCAAGCCATCCAGCTGCCACATATTTTTTAAGGAGAGGGCATGGCCTGTATTTACTGTCTCCAAGTTCTTTGTGTAGAACTTCCATTATTGCAAGACATGTATCAAGTCCAATCAGATCTGCAAGAGCGAGGGGACCCATTGGCTGATTTGTGCCCAGCTTCATCGCTGTATCAATATCCTCAACACTTCCCACACCCTCCATCAGGGCATACACAGCTTCATTTATCATTGGAAGAAGAATTCTATTTACAATGAATCCAGGATAATCCTGAGCAAGTACGGTGGTTTTCCCCATTGATTCAGCAAGCTTCTTTGTGGTTTCGTAGGTTTCATCCGAGGTAGCAAGCCCCTTAATTATTTCCACAAGTTGCATGAGAGGTACGGGATTCATGAAGTGCATACCTATTACTTTATCAGGCCTTTTTGTCTGGGCAGAAATTTTTGTTATTGAAATTGAAGATGTGTTGCTTGCGAGAATGATATCATCTCTCGTGATTGCGTCAAGTTTTTTGAATATTTCAAACTTAATGTTTTCATTTTCAGTGGCAGCTTCCACAACAAAATCAACATCTTTAAAATCATCAAGGGAAGTGGTTGTTTTTATTCTGGAAAGTATCTCCTTATCTTCTCCTTCCTTTAATTTTCCTTTGGAGACAAATTTTGCAAGGCTTTTTGAGATGTTATTTAAACCCCTCTGTAAAAACTCTTCAGAAATATCATTCAGAATCACTTCATATCCCGAAGTCGCAGCCACCTGAGCAATTCCGCTTCCCATCTGACCCGCACCAGCGACTCCTATGGTTTTTATTTCCATTTTACTTCCTCCTTTTATGTTTCAATGATTTTTGAAATATTAACCCTTGACTTCACCAGTTCAATCCCTTTCTGTATTCTTCGTGGATCACTGATTCTTGCCTTTCCAAAAATAGAATCAATCTTATCCACAATTGTAAAGGTATCTTCATCAGTTACAATTACAGGTACACTTCTCTCAGCTGCTTTGGAAAGAATAAGTTCATTTGGAACAACCCCTCCTGTTACCACAATTCCCTTTGTAGATGTTTCCAGAGCTGCCAGAATAATATCGGATCTGTGGCCCCCGGTTATTACGACCTTATTTCGTACTTTTCTGAAGTGTCTCAAAGCACTTTCAACATCCATTGCTCCAATCATAATTCGTTCAACAAGATTATCAAGTGCTTCTTCACCCACAACAACTCTTCCTCCCACACTTTCAAGAATTTCTCTCATCGTTATGGCTGCAAGTACCGGTTCCTCAGGTATGACACCTAACACCTCCACTCCCTTCCTGGTGAGAAAGGGAATGATCAATTCGTCAACATATTCCATTAACTCAGGTTTTACCCTGTTAAGGATTACTCCAATCATCTTCTCCTTCAGCCTTTCTTTGGTAACAAGGACCGGATCCACGAGAAGTTCCGCATCAAGTTTCTCAACGATTACTGCATGAAGATTGAGTTTTTTTATGAGTTCATATCCTGATATTCCAAGAAATGCACCATCTGCCAGAAAATTGGACCCACCAACGATAACAAAATCCTTTTTTACACAAACAGAATTGAAGGCTTTTTTGATTTTTCTGAATGGAGAGGGGATTTCCCCCTTCAACGCTTTCAGTTTTAGATCCTGAGTAAGTACAACAGGTGAGAGCTCCTTTACATCACATTCAAGTCCAAGGGTTTCTTTGGCAATTACCACATCCTGATCAACATATGTGTCACCGTAGAGGACAGGAAATTTCCCAAATGGTTTGAAATACCCCACTTCCTTTCCCTGCTCCTTGAGAAGGTGAGCGAGGGCAAGAGATATAATGCTCTTTCCTGTATATGGCAGAAGCGATCCGATATAGATGGCCTTTTTCATATTTTCCTCCTTTCTTAATTGGCTGTAAGGGTTATTCTTGCGTCAAGGGCATATGATTTCTTACCCTTCGGCAATAATTTCACCGGATTTAGATCAAGTTCGGCTATCTCGGGAAAATCCACGACAAGCTGAGAGAGTCTTAAAATCATATCGTAGAGTGTATTGAAATCAATGCTTTTTTCTCCTCTGACTCCTGCCAGCAAGGGGTACGATTTTATTTCCCTCACCATCTGTGGAACCTCATCGACGGGTATTGGTGCTATTCTGAAGGAAACATCCTTCAGAACTTCAACATAAATACCTCCCAGACCAAACATGATGAGGGGTCCAAAAGATGGATCACGGGTCATTCCGAGGATTATCTCCTT
>JALSQH010000260.1 GCA_026985515.1 bacterium | reverse complement strand
CAAAAGAAGGGGGGATTAACCCCCCTTTTATACCTCCTGTCCAGCTTCCAGTCTCTCAAGATACTCCTCAGCGGCCCATGCAGCAGTGGCTGCGTCACCAACTGCCGTAGCAACCTGATACAGGAGTTTTTTTCTGCAATCCCCGGCAGCGTAAATTCCAGGTATGTTTGTCTCCATATTCTCATTTGTAATTATGTATCCCTTCTCATCCTTTTCAACAAGGTCTCCAAGAAAAGCGGTGTTGGGAGTCACTCCAACATAGATGAACACACCTTCTGCATCGATCACCTTAGTCTCACCAGTCTTCACATTTCTGATTCTTACACCAGTTACACCCAGTTTATCACCTATGATTTCCTCAACCACACTGTTCCAGACAAATTCAATTTTCTCATTTTTGAATGCCATTTCCTGATTGGCCTTCTCAGCTCTCAGCTTATCCCTTCTGTGCACTATGTACACCTTTGAACCAAATTGAGTAAGGTAAACTGCTTCCTTCACTGCAGAATCACCACCACCAACAACCACTATGGGAACATTTTTAAAGAAGGCACCATCACATGTGGCGCAGTAGGAAACACCTCTTCCTCTGTACTCCTCTTCGCCGGGGACACCTAATTTATTTGCATCGGCACCTGTGGCAATTACAAGGGCATCAGCCACATACTCCTGCTCCCTGACCTTCACAATCTTTTTCCCCTCTCTCACCTCCACAGAATCCACCATACCATCCTTTATCTTCAATCCAAATTTCACAGCCTGATGCTTGAATTTCTCCATTAAATCTGCGCCGGAAATTCCTTCGGGGAAACCGGGATAATTTTCAATCAAATCTGTAGTTCCTGCCTGTCCCCCCGGCACCCCCTCAAACAGAAGAACATTTCTTGCAGCTCTCGCGAGATAGATCCCGGCAGTGTAACCAGCAGGTCCACCTCCGATGATTATGGCATCATACTTTTCCATTTCCAGTAACCTCCTCCAGATTTTCTTAAGGAAAAACTTTTTTAATAATATAGTATTTTAGTAAGATTTTTCAAGGGGGTTACCCCCTCACTATCTCCCATCCCCTCTGGCGGGCATAGTTTTCCAGGATCTTTGTGGGGTTCACAACTACAGGATGGCCCACAATTGAGAGAAATTCTATATCATTGTGGTGATTTCCATATCCATAGGAGAGGGAAAGATCAACTCCATGCTCAGAGGCAAATCTCTCCACACACCTTCTCTTAAATTCACCAATACAGATATTTTCAAGAGGTCTGCCTGTTAATACCCCATTTTCATCCTTCTCAAGTTCGGTACAGAGAGCATAATCAAAGGAGAGTCTATCTTTAACATAATTCATAAAATAACAGAGCGAAGCTGAGGCAATAACCAGAAGGTGTCCCTGTTTTCTGTGATATTCTATCCTCTCCATAATCACAGGCGAGAGATCCTTTTCTATGTACCTGTGGTAAAACTCCGGAAGATACTGCTCAAATTCTTCCTCTCTTCTCCCCCTGTAAAAATTGAGGAGGATGTCAGACATTTCCGCTTCTGTGATTCTGTTCAATTTGTAAAGGCCGTAATATGAAAAAGCTTTAAGTAAAAAGGGCAGGGACATTTTAAAACCTTTCTCACGCAAAAATTTGAATCCATACTTACCACTTTCACCCCTGATAAGGGTACCATCAAAATCGAAGAAAGCCGCTATTCTACCTTCCCTTTTCACTTTTCTTTTCCTTCATCTTTTTCCATTTACCACTTTTTATGTAAATCTCAAGTATGGAAATGGCTGCTGGAGTCACACCACTTATTCTGCTTGCCTGTCCAAGATTTTTAGGTCTTATTTTTGTGAGTTTCTCCACAATCTCTTTTGATAGACCGGGAATTACTGAGTAATCGATCTCTTCAGGAATTTTTATTGACTCAATCTTTTCAAATCTCTTTATCTCCTCCTCCTGTCGTTTTATGTAACCCTCATACTTTATCATTATCTCAATCTCCTCAACGGCATCCCTTCTCAGATCGTCACGTCCATATCCCAGTTCCCTTAAGATCTGGTAATTCATCTCCGGTCTTTTCAGGAGATTATAGGCTGACACACTTTCCCTTGGAGGGTTTATTCCATATTTTCTCAAAATCTCCTTTGCTCTGTCGTTCATCTTCACCTTTGTATTCTTCAATCGCTCCATCTCTTCCTTTATCTGTTTCATCTTTTCAGTAAAAACCTTCCACCTGTAATCATCGACAAGACCGATCTTCCTTCCTATGGGGGTCAACCTCTGATCAGCGTTATCTTCTCGCAGATGGAGTCTGTACTCAGCCCTACTTGTAAACATCCTGTATGGCTCATTGGTTCCCTTTGTGACAAGATCATCTACGAGAACACCAATAAATGCCTCTGACCTCTTCAACACGAGGGGTTCCTCTCCACGAAGTTTCAGAACTGCATTGATCCCCGCAATGATCCCCTGAGCTGCCGCCTCCTCATAACCACTTGTTCCGTTGATCTGTCCCGCGTGAAAGAGTCCTTCCACTCTCTTTGTCTCAAGCCATGGCTGAAGTTCAGTTGGATCAACATAATCATACTCAATGGCGTAACCGGGTCTCATTATCTCCACATGCTCAAGACCCTCTATTGACCTCAGCATCTTAACCTGAACATCGTAAGGCAAGCTTGTGGCAAGACCATTCGGATAAACTTCATTTGTTTCAAGCCCCTCAGGCTCAAGAAATATCTGGTGCCTCTCCCTGTGGGGAAATTTCACAATTTTATCCTCAATGGAGGGACAATACCTGGGACCAACACTCTTGATAACACCTGTGTAGATGGGACTCCTGTCAAGACCTGACCTTATAATAGAATGGGTTATATCATTGGTGTAGGTTATGTAGCAGGGTACCTGCTCTCTTTCTATTTTTTCAGTCAAAAAGGAAAAGGGAGGCGGGGGCTCATCACCATACTGTGGTTCAAGTTTATCCCAGTCAATCGTTCTGCCATCCAGCCTCGGTGTTGTACCGGTCTTCAATCTACCAACCCTGAAGCCAAGTTTTATCCACGACTCAGTTAACTGAGAGGAAGGCGGCTCAGCAAGGCGTCCTCCACTGTAATGCTTGAGACCGATGTGGATCAAACCCCTCATAAAAGTTCCAGTTGTCAGGATCACAACTGGTGCAAGAAACTGCAGACCAATAGCTGTTTCCACGCCATATATCTTATTGTTCTCAACAAGAAGTTTCGTTACAATATGCTGCTTTACATCGAGATTCTTTTGATTTTCAATTGTCTTCTTCATTCTCTTACGGTAGAGAAGCCTGTCTGCCTGTGCTCTGGTTCCCTGAACCGCAGGCCCCTTACTTGTGTTCAGTTTTCTGAACTGAATTCCAGTCTCATCTATGGCAAGAGCCATCTCACCACCAAGAGCATCGATCTCCTTAACCAGATTCCCCTTTGCCAGCCCTCCTATGGCAGGGTTACAGCTCATCTGTCCTATCATATCAAGGTTAATGGTGAGCATAAGGGTTTGTGCACCCATTCTTGCCGCAGCAAGGGCCGCCTCAATTCCTGCATGCCCACCACCCACAACAATCACATCATACTTCTTATCATAAACAATAGCCATATCACCACCCCTTTTAGTTAATTATACACAATTTTTTCTTTCTTTCCCCTATTTCAGCCGAATGATTCACGTGAAACATTATATGTTTTGACATATCTCAATAAATAGTGCTACTCTTTAAAAAAACAAAAAGGAGGGAAAGATGAGTGGAGAACTTCACAAGTTTCTTGAGTTGAGGAATTTTCTCCTCAACGTGAAATCTTACAGAGAAGCGTATGAAAAGTTTCATTGGCCCCATCTAACTCAGTTTAACTGGGCCATCGATTACTTTGATACAATTGCAAGGGGTAACAAAAAGCTGGCTCTTATCTGTGCAGATGAAAACGGAATGGAGAGAAAGGTAACCTATGAAGATATGAGAAAGAGGTCCAACCAGGTGGCAAACTTCCTGAGAGATCTGGGGCTTTCCAAGGGAGACAGAGTGATCGTTATGATGGACACCTCTGTGGAACTGTACGAATTGATTCTTGGAATTATGAAGGCGGGGGGAGCCATAATCCCTGCTGCAACTTCTCTCCCTCCAAAGGATGTGGCAGACAGAATTGAAAGGGGAAATGTAAAATTCGCAGTGGCACATTCAGCATATGTGGATAAATTCGAAAAGGCAGGAGAAATCTTAAACACCTTAAAAGCAAAAATCGTTGTGGGTGATACAACTCCCTGCAGGGATGAGGAAAACTGCTGGATCAATTTTAACGAATCAACAAAATATCCACTGGATTATGCACCACCATTCATAACCTATTCCACTGATGAATTATTCCTCTTCTTTACATCGGGTACAACATCAAAACCAAAATTAGTCATTCATACCCATACATCATATCCTGTGGGACACCTCACAACGATGTACTGGATTGGAGTGAAACCAGGGGATATCCATTACAACATAAGTGCTCCAGGATGGGCAAAATTTGCATGGAGTTCCTTCTTTGCACCATGGAATGCAGAAGCAACAATACTAACTTACAGATACAAACAATTCATAGCAAAGGACGTTCTGAAAATTATAGAGAAGTACGGTGTCAACACTTTATGTGCACCACTCTCTGTTCTGAAACTCTTCACCCTTGAGGATCTCTCTCAGTACAACTTTAAAATAAGGGAATTTCTGAGTGCAGGAGAACCTCTGAATCCTGAAGTGGTAAAGAAGATAGAAGATGCCTTTGGTGTCCCGGTAAGGGAGGGCTATGGACAGACAGAAACAACGGCTCTGGTTGGAAATTTCAAAGGGGAGCCAAGAAAAGAGGGCTCAATGGGGAAACCAGCACCGGGCTACAGAATAGCACTTCTTAATGACCAGCTGGAGGAGGTCAAGCCCGGAGAAGATGGGCAGATTTCCATAGAAATTTATCCCACACGACCCCTTGGTCTCACAGTGGGCTACGATGATCCGCAGAGAAACAAAGAGATTTTTAAAGGAGGGTGGTATCTCACCGGTGATTCAGCATACAGAGATGAAGATGGTTATCTCTATTTCATCGGGAGAACAGATGATGTTTTCAAGAGCCTCGATTACAGAATAAGCCCATTTGAGGTGGAAAGTGAGTTGATGGAAGCCGAACCTGTCATGGAAGCTGCAGTCGTACCAACCGTTGATGATAGGGGAAGAATTGTGCCAAAAGCATTTATAGTTCTCAAACCCGATTACAGACCCACAAGAGAGACAGCTCTTGATATTTTCAGGTTCATCAGGGATAACATAGCTCCCTACAAGAGACCGAGGTCAATTGAATTCATGCAGGAATTCCCAAAAACAGTGAGCATGAAAATAATGAGAAGAGAACTGAGGGCTTATGACAGGAAGTTAAAGGAGGAAAACAAGAGAGGTGAATATGAATTCTTTGAGAAAGAGTTTGCAGAGGAACTGAACCTTGGAAGGAGGAGGTAAAATGAGCAAAAAATATAACCCAGGGGAACCCTATGATTACCAGTTAACTCTTGATAAGCTCCTTATAACACCAAAATTTTTCGCACCAGAGCAGGAGATTGTTTACAGAGACAAGGTCAGGTACACCTACCGTGATCTTTTCAAAAGGATAAACAAACTTGGTTCTGTTCTTGAGAAACTGGGAGTTAAAAAAGGTGATGTTATAGGAATATGGGACTTTGACAGCCACAGATATCTGGAGATGTTCTTTGCCATTCCAATGTTTGGAGCAGTTATGCACACAATAAACTGGAGACTTTCTCCGGAACAGCTGATCTACATTACCAACCATGCCGAAGATAAGGTAGTTTTTCTCAATAAAGAATTTCTCCCTCTTTATAAAGCAATAAAGGATAAACTCACCACTGTGAAAAAGGTAATCATGATCACCGATGATGAAATCGTTGAGGATCCCATTTTTGACGGAGAATATGAAGCTCTTCTTAAAGAGGGGAATGAGGAGTTTGAATTTCCTGAACTTGATGAAAATACTCTTGCCTCAATATTCTACACTACCGGCACAACAGGATTGCCAAAAGGGGTCTATTTTACCCAAAGAAAACTTGTTCTTCACACCCTTGGACTGGCAACCTCTGCCGCATATGACTCACCTGCAAAAATCACTGTTAATGATGTGTATATGCCCTTAACCCCAATGTTCCATGTTCATGCATGGGGAGTCCCATACCTTGCCACATTGCTTGGCTTGAAACAGGTTTATCCAGGAAAATACGAGCCAGAAGTACTCTTCAATCTGCTGGTAAAGGAAGGAGTAACTTTCTCCCACTGTGTACCCACAATTCTTCAAATGATTGTTGACGCACCCGTTGCAAAGAAAGTTGATCTTTCAAAATGGAAAGTGATCATAGGTGGTGCAAGACTGCCAAAGGGACTGGCTCTTAAGGCAATGGACCTTGGCATAACGGTTATGGCTGGATATGGAATGTCTGAGACATGCCCCCTCATAAGTCTTGCTTACCCGAAACCCAAGATGAAAAATTGGGACAGGGAAAAGCTGGTGGATATTCTTATAAAAACCGGTCTGCCTGTTCCCCTTGTAATGGCTGAAGTTGTGGATGAAAATGATAATCTACTTCCCCACGATGGAAAGAGTACCGGGGAACTGGTTCTGAGGGCTCCATGGCTTACACCCGGATACTACAAAGATGAAGAAAAGACAAGGGAGCTATGGAGAAATGGGTGGTTACATACCGGTGATGTGGCCTACATAGATGAGGAGGGATATATTCAGATAACAGACAGAATAAAAGATGTCATCAAATCAGGAGGTGAATGGGTCTCATCCCTTGACCTTGAGAATCTGATGAGCCTACATCCCGCCGTGGCTGAATCAGCAGCAATTGGTATACCTGATGAAAAATGGGGTGAAAGACCTGCCATGATCATCGTTCTGAAACCTGAATACAGAGGAAAGGTGACTCCGGAGGAGCTGAAGGAGTATATGAAGAAGATGGCCGAAGAGGGGAAAATTCCGAAATATGGTGTCCCTGACAGATACATCTTCGTAGATGAGCTTCCCAAAACAAGCGTTGGTAAAATTGACAAAAAAGTTTTAAGGAAGAAGTACGCAGAGTAAAGGGAGGGGGAATTCCCCTCCTTTTTAAAAATCTCACTCAGATTGAAGGATAAAGCAGTGTTAAAAGGCCAATTTTGCCTGTCTGAATTTCATGGTCTCATCAGTCTCTGTCTCAGCAGAGAAATATAATACAACCCCCACGAAATTGCCAGGCTGCTTGCCAGCACATTCCCCGTTGTAATACCACTCCATACACCTGTGAGACCATAACCAAGGGAATAACCAAAAAGATAGGCAAAAAATAGTTGAAAAATAACTGTCCTCAGTATCATTATGGCAAGAGAATACTCTCCCTTCCCTATCCCCTGAAACAAGGATGAGGTAAGCATGCCCAGAGGCACAAAGGGTACAAATATTATCAAAATTCTCATTGCCCTTACAAGGGGTTTGAGAAGGTGAACAGCCCCCTTTGAGTAGGTAAAGATATAACTGACCTGCTTTGCAAAAATGAAGATGACAAGGGAAACAACAAGCTCACTCAAAAAACCGATTCTGACACCGAAAAGATAGCCAGTTTTCAGTTTTTCATAGTTTTTCTCTCCATAGGCAGCAGCAGTAACTGCTGTAACACCAATGGCGATTCCCATCAGAGGTATAACTCCAATCAGAATTATCCTCCATGCAGCCGTAAAAACGGCAATTCCCTCACTCCCTCCAAGATGTCCCACCATCACATTGAGAATAAAAACCGTTGAAGCCATTGCTATCTGGCCAAAGGATGATGGAATCCCCACCCTCAAAATCTCAAAGAGGAGTTTCCCATTAAATCTGAATTTACCCGGTCTTACACTTACGAAGGTATCTCTCCTGAGAAACAGCCAGTTGCTCATGATGAGACCTGTGACAATTATGGAAAAAAGAGTAGCCCATGCAGCTCCATTCACCCCCAGTTTAAAACCATATATGAAAAGAGGATCCAGAAATATATTGAGAAGTGAGCCAGCGGTCATTGCAATCATTGCCCTTCTGGTATCCCCTTCTCCCCTCAGAATTCCATTTACAATGTTGTTGTAAACGAGGAAAACGGAACCCAGAACAAGGATTCTGGCATAACCAACCACCATGGTGAGAACCTCACCCTCTGCCCCCATCAACCTGAATATCTGTGATAAAAAGGGGTATATGAGCAGACTCACTGTTACAATCAGGCCCATACCAAAGATGAGGGTGTGAATTGCGGCCTGATCAGCCAGTTCCTTATCCCTTGCACCAATTTTTCTCGAAATGGCGGAACTTCCCCCCAGGCCAACACCGGACGCCAGTGCCATAATTATCATAAAAACTGGAAAAAACATCCCGATTGCCGAAAGAGCGTCTGACCCCAGTCCGGCAACCCACACCGCATCGGCAAGGTTGTAGAGGGATTGTACAAAAAGAGCAATTACCATCGGGCCAGAAAGTTTGATTATCGCCTTTCTGGGATCACCAAGGAGAGTTTTTACACCTTCAGTTCTCTTCATTTACCTATACAGAACCTGTCAAAGATTTCCTCAAGCAACTCCTCTGTGTAGAACTCTCCAGTTAGTTCACCTATTCTCTCCAGAGCTGCCCTGACCTCAAGGGCAACAAATTCCGCAGGAGAGTTCCTTACCATCTCTTCAATGGATCTGGAAATTGAAAGTTCAGCCTCTTTTACCAGTCTGTACTGTCTCTCACTTGTAAGCATCACATCAGCAGATATCGAGGCTACCTTTATCTTTTCCTTAATTTTTTCCTCCAGTTTTTCAATGTTCTCACCTGTAAGGGCAGAAACCACTACACTCTCAGGATAAAGTTCCTTAATCTTTTCCACAACCTCTCTGACTGCGATGTCGCTTTTATTGAGGACAACTATTCTTTTTTCCTCAGGTATCTGCCGGGAAAAATCTATTTCATACTGATGCGGCTCTCTGGAAGAGTCAAAGATGAAAAGAACAAGATCACTTTCTCCAACCTTTTTCAATGTAAATTCAATGCCGGTCTTCTCAACCGGATCAGAGGTCTCCCTTATACCCGCAGTATCAACGAGTCTGACAGGGATACCCGCAATGAGAGTTTTCTCCTCAATAAAATCTCTTGTGGTACCCGGTACTTCGCTTACTATTGCCCTTTCTCTCCTCAAAAGTCTGTTCAAAAGATGAGATTTCCCCACATTGGGGGCTCCAACGAGAGTGACAGCAGCACCATACTGGAAAATCCGTCCGGGTAAATACGAGTTAAGCAACTTCTTTAATTTTTCATCAACCATCTTCAACTTTTCAATAAGCTGTGGATACTCCTCAAGTTCAAGATCCTCCTCAGGAAAATCGATGGCAGCTTCAAGATGGAGAAGAACCTCCTTTAAGGTGTCCCTTATTTCCCACATAATGGAGGAAAGTTCTCCCTCAAGAAGCCTCCTTGCATTTTCAGCGGCTTTTTCACTGTATGCCTGAATAAGATCAATAACCCCTTCAGCCTGAAGCAGATCAATTTTACCATTGAGAAAGGCTCTTTTGGTAAATTCACCCGGCTCTGCCAGTCTTACTCCGGCATCAAGTATCTCCTCCAGCAGCTTATTGAGAATCACCGGACTTCCATGTAGTTGAAATTCGAAAACATCCTCACCTGTGTAGGATGAGGGGGCCTGAAAGTATATACCAATCCCCCTGTCAATCTCCCTTCCCTCTGAATCAACCACCATTCCAAAATAGGCATACCTTGGTCTGAAAGATTCAACGGGCTTTCCATCAGGCTTTCGAAAAAATTTTCTGGCCACATCAAGACTCTTTTCACCGCTGACCCTGATCACACCTATTCCACCCTCACCAGGGGGAGTTGAAATTGCAGCAATGGTGTCGTAGATGGATGAGGGCTTCATTTTACTGGATCTCTTCTACAATTTTACCACTGGAAATGGAAAAAATCCCGACAAGATGCTCTGAAGAGTAGAGAATTTCTGCCAAATCACCATATATGTAAAATCCCGCTGGTAGGGCACTGACATACTGATACTCACCGGCAGCAAAACTGTAGTTGTAAAAATTTCCAGAGATATCGTAGAGGTAAATTCCTCTTATTCCGCTTGAAATTGAAAACACAAAATAATCATCCACTGTCACCGGCCTGTCTCCCTCATGCACCTTCAACTTCATATAACCCAGATCAAATTCATCATTTTTCCCCATCCTGCCAATGTAACCCCTCTTCAGTGAGTAGAGAGCATAACCATCCATTCTCACCGTAACACTATCATCCCTGACACCTTCAGGAACCTTCTCCTCTACACACAACGTGTCTTTACTCCACCATCTCAGGCGAAATTCGTTAACCTCATTCCCCTTAAGAAAAACAAGATCTCCCCTTTTTAACCTCTCTCCATCAATTTCCTTCCTCAATGTAAAACAATTATCAGATGTAACACTCTCCACATAGTTGTCCCTAATCACAATGTCCCCATATATGAGAGTGAAAGAATCATCAGGAACATCCCCCACACAGCTGGAAAAATCTGTGATTTCAAGGGTTGGATTGGATGGATTCCCCCTGTCCACAAAGAACTTTTCCTTAACCCCCGGACTGTATCTGGATATGAAACATAGATCAGGCTTCATGAAAAATAAGCCACCCTTACCGGAGAGAAGAGCAAAATACTCTCCATCGTACACTCCAAGAACATTGCCAGTTGAAGAATGAGCATACTCCCACAGTATCTCCATTTCCCTTTCTCCAATCATCTCACCATCCATATCAAACCTGGCAACTTTTCCCCCACCAATCACATAAAGATCGCCTCCCATAATAAAAGCATCTGAGGGAAGAAAATTTAGATGAAAAACTCTTGAAGAAGAATTTTCAGGATCAAAAACATAAACCTCTTTCCTGAATGATGGAATGAGAATTAAAAATTTCCCATTTACCTTCACCCTCTTCCAGAAGGCTGAAACTCCCGTATCCGCCCTCTCAACCATTGTTAATGAGAGAGAATAAAAATCAATATGATCAGGATAGAGGATACCCCATCTGCTACCCGTGGTAAAAACCTTCTGTGCATCTGAACCGACAGGATGGATGGAATAGTAGGGTTCTCCATCAGCGGGAATTCTGTCCAGTTTGTACAGTAAAACCACAGAGGTTTCACCATCAGAGTAGAGAGCCAACATTCTTCCTGGAACTGCTGCTGCATCCACAAAATTGAAATCCTCGTAAAAGGGGATTCCACTGATCCCGTCGCCTTTAACCAGATCAACTACCCCCCCTTTCAGAAGATCTATCATCAAAATTCTTCTTTTTGAACTATCAACCACAAAAGTCGTTTCACTGGATGGATAGGTTGTGATGAGATAATCCACACTGGAGAAGAGGTACTCTGCACCGGTACCAGTATTATTCTCACATGCTGTAAAAAAAAGAACCGGGAAAAGCAAAAGGGGTAAAACGAACCTCAAATTTCTCATCTTTCAATCACCTTAAAATTATCACCGTTAAAATCGCTTACATAAACCCTGTTACCATCCACAACCACAAAGGAATACTTTTCCGGTGTGTAAACATCAATTTTCTCCCCTGCACTGAAGCGAAAAACGCCAGGTGGGTCATATGAGGAGAGATACAGGTCACCATTTACATCCTGAAAATTGTATGTCTTCATTCCCAGATCCACATCCCCATCCCATCTTTCCCCGTGGTAGTCAAAGAGAAGAATTCTTTTCACTGAATTGGAGTTTATACATATCTCATCAATGGAGGTGCAGTAGGTTATATAAGTCGTTCCCCAGGAGAGGGAGGTGTAGGGAAAGGATATAAGTTTTTTCCTTCCATCTTCCGGGTAAATTATTTCAAGATCACCCGTATCGTAAGGCACGATAAAAAATCTCCTGTCACGGTAAATCATTCCTGCCGGCATTTTCATTTTCAATGTATAAGAGGCAAAGGGTCCTTTACCCTGAAGAAGAGACGAGGCCTCCCAGAGGTAGAGGGCAGCCTGATTATGAGATGGCGTGGCTGAAGTCAGCAGAGCAACAACATCTTTCTTCACACTGCCACCCCAGATAATTTCATCGTAGTACTTAACAAAAAGAGGGTTCCTGTCAAGAGAATACCTTACAATCACCTTTCCATCACTGTACCTTACCCCATAGAGCTTCCTCTCGCTTCTCTCCCCCGTAAAAATAACTCCATCTTTCCTGTCATAGGCAAGCCCAGAAATAATGCTCTTTCCCCTCTCCCGCGGAATGGGAATGACCTTTACTGGACCAGACACCTCAGATACATAGGTTACAAATCCATAACAGTACTTCCCCGCAACATTGGTATTCAGCACCAGGACCCCTTTTCCCCAGACAGGATCAAAAAACTTTACTATTCTCTCAGGAGAAGACCAGTCTCCAGGCTCTGGTTTTGCACAATCTGGCGAATAGGTTCCTCCACATGAGACAAGAAAAAAAAGGAGAAAGGAAATGATCAAAATCTTTTTCATTTCTTCTTTTTAGACACCTTTTCCTTCTTACCGTTCTCAAGAAACTTGTTTATTCTGAGCTGCTGATAAATGGAAATAATATTGTTAGTTGACCAGTAGAGCATCAGACCTGATGGAAGACCATAGAAGAGAACGGTAAAGATAAGTGGTAGCAGGGTGAATATCATCTGCTGTGATTTATCCATACCTGTGGGAGAGAGCTTCTGCTGGAGGTACATCGTAACACCCATGAGAATCGGAAGCACCCTGATGGGGAGGTGAAAACTGCCAAGAGCAATGGTAAAAAGAGTCTCCGGTGCACTTAAATCCTTTATCCAGAGGAGAAAGTGGGCATGTCGAAGCTCTATTGACCTCAACAACACATAGTAAAGCGCGATGAAAATCGGTATCTGAATAAGGGTGGGGAGACATCCACCCATGGGATTCACCTTATATTTTCTGTACAGCTCCATCAATTCCTGGTTCATCTTCTCCCGGTTATCGGCATACTTCTGCTTGATCTCCTCCATGAGGGGCTGCAATTCCTTTAATTTGGCCATAGACTGGTAACTCTTGAGGGTGAGAGGATAGAAAAGAATCTTTATGAGAATGGTTAGAAGAATTATGCTCCATCCGTAGTTGTGGAAAATTAAATTGAAAAGATTAAGAAGTGCAAGAGTTGGCCTCGCTATGATTCCCCATATTCCAAAATCAACCGCCCTGTGGAGATCGCCCCCGGCGTCCTTCAGAATTGAAAGTTTCTTGGGACCGGTATAAATCTTTACCTTCTTTACCACCTTTACCCCTGGATCCACGGGCCTGTCAAAAATTATCACTCTCATTCTGTAAATTCTATCATTCCCCGTAATTTCAACCTCTGGATTCATA
Source organism: bacterium (assembly GCA_026985515.1). Taxonomy (GTDB): domain Bacteria; phylum JALSQH01; class JALSQH01; order JALSQH01; family JALSQH01; genus JALSQH01. Next base: position 9,252 of record JALSQH010000260.1, on the reverse strand, counting down.
CCATCCGTCACCACCGCCTGCAAGAAGTATCTGTCAGTAAAACCAGCCCATTTAACATCTCCACTGTATATCACTCTCCCCTTCTTCTTTATCTCCTTCTCCTTTATCTTCTTTAAACTCTCCTCAAAATCTACAACGGGTCCGCGGAAGAAATATCTGCTGCTCTCCCCTGTTACGGGATACTGGAGATAGATGACAAGTTTCAGATCAACAGGACGGGTGAGTCTGTTGGTGTAACCGTAGTATACATCAAAGGTATAACCCTCCTTCCCGTAACTCACCCCCTCTGTAACGGTAAGGAAACTGCCTGAGTAAATCAGGGAAACTCGCCTACCTCCAGAAGTTATTGAAAATGGAAAATTGATAAATTTCTTTCCATTGACATCTGCCTCAAAAAGGAAGCTGCCGTACGGTCCAATGAGTCTCACAGGAGGGGAATTCTTTTCAACACTTACTCTATACTTTTTAAGATAAAGATTCCTGAATCCACCACCCGGGGAAAACACCTCACCCTTAACATCCTCATTTTCAACATGAACAGCTCTCTCCACCTCTGATGAAATATTGAGAGAAAGTTTTTCTGAAACTGCTTTTTTTGCATGAATTTTGCTGATTCTGTTAATTTTCTCTCCCTGCTCCGCCCTCTTCACCTCCTTACTCTGATTCTGCTGTGGAGGAGGAGGAGGAAGAAAATATGCCTGAAAAATGTAGAGAACAATGAAACTCAAAATTATTGCAAGAAGTGCCCTTTTTTCCAAGATCTATCCTCCTTCTTCTCGGGAACCGGGTCGTAGCCACCTGGATTCCAGGGATTACATCTTACTATTCTCTTAACTGAAAGGTAACCACCTTTCACAGGACCAAACCTCTTTATTGCCTCAATTGAATAATTTGAACAGGTTGGATAGAAACGACATGAACCTGGAAAGGCAGGAGAAATAAAGAGCTGGTAAAACTTTATCAGCACGATCAGGAAAAGAGAAATAAATTTCCCTGCCAGTTCAACCAATTTTTTTAAGAGATGGAAAAATTTCCTCATCAAAGATTCTCTCCACTGCCTGATATTTTAACTCTTCCGGCAATTTTTTCACGATTACAACGTAATCACCACCGGGAAGTTCATGCTGGTGCAATCTGAAATACTCCCTTATGAGTCTCCTTATTCTGTTTCTCTTGACAGCCCTGGCAACCTTTTTCCTTACTACAATGGCAAGTCTTACGGGTGGATGCTCTCTTACCTCCTGAAGGTACCACACATCAAAAAGCTCTGTTTTCCTCTTTTTTCCATACTTCTTGATTCTCTGAAAATCTCTTGACCTGTTGATTCTGTACTCTTTCCCCCACCCAAATTTCTTTTTACTTTTCATAAACTGTAACGGTTAATCTCTTTCTCCCCTTCTGCCTCCTCCTCTTCAGAACCTTTCTTCCCGCCTTTGTCCTCATCCTCTTCCTGAAGCCGTGCGTTCTTGCTCTCTTGATGTTATGTGGCTGGTAGGTTCTCTTCATCCTTCTCCTCCTGATAAATCATGCAGTTAAAATTTTCTATTGACATCCATTCCAACCTTCGCTATTCTATAAAACGGGCTTCTTTGAAAGAGATGTGTTTTTTTATATAACCACATAGAAGGAATTCTGTCAAGATTCAGAGGATTCGCAGCGGAGGTGTTATGGAAGCGGGAGAAGAACTGGAAACCAGGATAAGGGATTTTCTCATTCAGAAAGATCCTTCCCTTGCAAATCACTTCAGAGTCGTATGGGAAAAAGAAAAAAACGCAATACACATAATCTGTGACAGCTGGTTCTTTCAGGACCTGATCAGAAGAATGGAGGGGGAACTGAAAAAAATGGTAAGTGATAGAAGTACCAGGATACTGATTGATACTGGAAATGAAACAGACAGACGTCTGCATCCTGATCTTGACAGCAGAATGACCTTTGAAAACTTCGTGGTGGATAATTTTAATAAGACAGCCTACCACGCTGCCATTGAAGTTACGGAGAATCCGGGAGAGGTTCACAATCCTCTGTTTATCTATGGTGGATATGGAATAGGAAAGACCCACATTCTCAACGCCATCGGTCACAGGTTGTATGCCACCAGGCCAGGTTTCAAAATTTTCTACACCAATCCTGATGAAATTATGAACAGATATATATCCGCAATGATGAATGGTTCAAATCTTGACTTTGTGAATGAATTGCTTGAAAATGACGTACTGCTCATAGATGATATTCAGTGTTTCAAGGAAAGCTGGGTAAAAACAGGTGAGGCACTCTTCACTGTACTCAACTCCTTTTTAAGAAAACACAAGCAGATTGTGGTCACAAGCGATGAAAATCCCTTCAAGCTCAATAACATCCCTCAAAGGCTCAGATCCCGCCTGACCTATGGACTCATGGCTGAAATAAAACCACCAGACTATGGAGCGAGAAAGAAAATAATTCAACACAAAATAAAGGAGAGAAACTATCTACCCTTCACAGAGGAGGCTCTTGAAATTTTTGCAAAAAATGCGCCAGAAAATATCCGCGAAATTGAAAATCTTCTCCACTCACTCAACTTCAGAGCAAAACTTGAAGGTAAGCAGGTGATCACAAAGGAGTTTCTGATTCAGGAATTGAGCCACATTGTTTCCTTTGATAACAATAAAGTGAGCGTTGAAAAGATTCTCAGGGGAATAGGAAACTACTTCAACATCAATCCCGGAGACCTTAAATCTAACAGCAGAACCAAAACAATTTCAGAGGCAAGACATATAGCAATATACCTGATAAGGGAAATGCTGAACTACTCCTACAAAGAAATAGGAAAAATATTTGGAAGAAAACACTCCACCGTCATATCCTCTTACCAGAAAATAAAGGAAAAAATCAGCAACGACAAAACATTTGAGACAGAAATTGAGATTATCAAAAACATGATAATAAACGGTCAAAAAAGATGAAGAAAAGTGTGTAGAAAACTTGAAGTGTCAGAGATGGTAGAAAACTTTAAAAGAACAGACAGAAAAGGAACAGGAGGATGTAGAAAGAAAAAACAAGTAAAAACAGGAAGAAGAGTCATTTTTCGACATTCCTACATCAATCTTTTACTTCTTGTAACTCTTTTGTTTTTACTTAAAATTAAAAAAAAGGAGGAAAAGAGAGATGAAGATAAAAGCAAATAAAACAGACCTGATTGAGGCAATCATCCTTCCCCAGAGCATAGCAGACAAGAAAAGCGGAAGAATATCTGACCTCCTGCTTGAAGCAACCGGGGATGGGAAAATCTACTTCACAGGGACCGACCTTGATTCCTTTATCACGACCTGGACCAGTGCGAGCGTCGAAGAAGAAGGAAAAATATGTGTAAACGCCAGGAAACTGTACGAAGTAGTGAGGGAACTCCCGGGAGAAGATGTGGAACTGACAACATCAGGTGATAAACTGGAAATAAGATCAGAAAAAGCAAAGTTCAATCTCGTAACATCTGAACCTGAAGACTTTCCGACAAAACCAACAGTTGACAGTTCTAACGAATTTGAAATATCATCTGAAACCCTCTCCTCACTCATCAACTCCACCCTGTTTGCTGCTGCAACAGATGATGTGAGACCAATACTTGGAGGAATACTTCTGGAAAAGGAGGGAGATAAACTCATAGCAGTAGCAACAGACAGCCACAGACTGAGTTATGCAAGCGAAAAGGTTGAGGGACTTGAAAATGTAAATTACCCGGAAAAGGGAATAATTCTTCCAAGAAAAGGTGCCTCGGAGCTCACCAAACTCTGCTCCAGAGGAGATAAGATAAAACTGGGAATAACTGAAAACATCGTTGTGGCTTCAGACGGGAACACTGAGATAACCATAAGATTAATCCTGGGTGAGTATCCTAACTACAGAAGTGTGATACCGAGAGACAATCCGACCATTGCAACGGTTAACAGGGATGAATTCGCTGCTGCAGTAAAAAGGGTCTCATTAATTTCAACTGATAAACTCAAGGGAGTAAAGCTCATCTTCACCCACGATGAGCTCAAACTCATAAGCAGGGATGAACTCGGGGATGCTGAAGAGTCTATTCCTGTTACTCTGAAGGGAGACCCGATAGAAATAGGATTCAACGCAAGATATCTTCTCGATAGCATGATTCCATTCAGTGGAGATGAACTCCACTTTAAATTACGGGATGAAATGACGGCAACACTTATTTACGAATCAGAGGAACTGGACAAATTTGTAATTATAATGCCAATGAATATTCCATGGTAAAGATTCTTAATGTATCTGAGGCGAGTTGCAATTTCCCTCTTTCGCAATATCAATGATGTCCAGCTTTACCCCTCCAGTGGAGTGACAGCCATAATCGGTGACAATGGTCAGGGGAAGACAAGCCTTCTGGAGGCAATATACCTTGCCGGTAACCTCAAGTGTGTGAGAAGTTCAAGAGTGACTGAATGTGTGCAGTGGGAGAGGGAAAAATCATCTGTAGAAGTTGAAAGTGAAAGATTCACATTTTTTGTAGAGATCGGCAGCAGTGGTGAAAAGGTAAAAAAGATAAATGGAAAGAGTGTGTCCACTCAGGAGTACCTCAGAAAGATAACAATCATTGGTTTCTTTCCCGGAGAGGAGACGAAGATCTTTTCCTCACCCAGGTTTATGAGGAACCTTATAGACAGAGGAATTTTCTACCTTGATAGAAGTTATCTTGCAGAGTTCTCCCGATTCAGAAAGCTCCTTTCAGATAGAAATTCTCTTTTGCAGAGTGACAAGTTTGATTTAAAATTATTTGAGGTTGTGAATGAGGAATTTAAGAAAATGAGTGAAAGAATAGAGTCCTGGAGGGAGGATTTTATTCAGAATTTAAATGAAGAAATTGCAAGAGTTTCGGGCTCCCTGAGTGGAGGGGAATGGATGGTCAGAGTTGATTACAGAAGGGCGGGGCAGGTAGCTCTTGAGAGGGAGAAAAGGTATGGATACTCCCTCTATGGACCACACAGAAGTATGGTTGAATTTCTCATAAATGGAAAACCTGCAAGGAGGTATGCTTCAAGGGGTCAGATAAAAATTATTCTTCTCTCTTATAAATTGTCCGTAGCAGGTATGCTCGAAAGAAAAAGGGAAAAAACTGTTTTCCTCATAGATGATATAGGCGGAGAGCTGGACAGTGCAAGAAGAAGTTATCTTTTAAACTTTATCAAACAAAACCAGCTCCAGGCTTTTGTCACTTCAACATCTCCTGTTGAAGAGACAGATGATATGTATGTCGTTGAGAGGGGAAGAATATGGAAACAATCCTGATATTCCTTTATGAAATTCTATATGTGATCTCCTTTCCCCCTTTCTCAATCTTTTTTGCCCTTCCCTTATCTCTCTATCTTCTCTTTTTCCTCGTATTTGAAAAAAGGACGGGAGACTTGAAGATATTTGTTGCTCTGTGGATTTCACAGATTGCTCTCCTCTACTGGATAACCTACGCCATAGCTGAGTATGGTGATGTTTCACTTTTCGTCGCTCTTATACCCATGATTCTTCTAACAGCCTACCTTTCCCTCTACCCTTTCATTTTTTTCAAGATAGCTGAGAAATTCAGGCAAAGCAAAATTTTTCCACTGCTTTCTGCATCCTTATGGATTATTCTCGATTATGTGAGGAGCAGGTTTCTCTCAGGTTTCCCCTGGGAAATAACAGGTTACGCTGTGTATCCCTTCAGGCCTCTTATGAATCTTGGAGATGCAGGAGGGATATTACTGATTGAGTTTCTTCTCATTTTCTTCATATCCTCCTTTTTCTCCAGATCCGGAAAATCAATGTGGATAAAAATTTCCTCCTTACTTCTTATTCTTGGAATTCTCTATGGAGAAACTGACCAGCTGGTGTGGGAAAGGATTCTAAGTAAGAGTAGTAACAAATTGCGTGTGGGGATAGCTCAGGGAAGTATTGATCAATCTGTTAAGTGGAGTCCTTCATACCGAAAAAAAACTGTTAAAATCTATGAAGATCTGACAGATGATCTCTCTAAAAAGGGGGCAAGGGTGGTGGTGTGGCCAGAAACAGCAACGCCTTTCTATTTCCAGAGCAGTGAGTATTCCAGCAGGATAAAGTACATTTCCCTCAAAAATAGAATCTATCTTCTCTTTGGCTCTCCTGCCTACAGATATGAAAACGGAAGGATCAGGTATCTCAATAGAGCATACATGGTTTCACCGGTTGGTGAGATTGTTGATTACTATGATAAGGTGCACCTTGTTCCCTTTGGCGAGTACCTTCCATTAGAGAAGTATCTGAAATTCATTGAAAAATTAATCCCAATGGTTGGTAACATGAGTCCCGGAAATGAGATTAAGCCCCTAAAAACCGCCTATGGGAAGTTCGGGGTCCTGATCTGCTACGAATCCATCTTTCCAGAAATATCCAGAGAAATGATCAGGAAGGGGGCGGCTTATCTTGTTAATATCACAAATGATGCGTGGTTCGGCAAAACATCCGCTCCATATCAGCATTTTTCAATGGCTTCCTTCAGAGCTGTGGAGTTTAAAAGATTTTTAGTGAGATCAGCCAACACAGGGGTATCGGGCATAGTTTCACCAACAGGTGCAGTTTTGAAGGAAACGGAGATCTTTAAAAGAACCGGGGTAACAGGTGATATTGTTCCGGTGAGGTACAGAACTCTCTATTCAATTGCGGGCGACTGGATTGTGATTTTATCATTAATCCTTATACTTTTCTATATGGTAGGGGTGTTTGTGAAATGGGAGAGGTAACATTTTACATAAAGGTGTTTGTGGGAATAGTTTCAGTAGTCGATCCTCTTGGAGTATTGCCTGTCTTTATAGGGTTGACTGAGGATTTTGAGACAGGGGAAAAGAGAAGAATTATAAGGAGAACATCGATTTCTGTGGTCGTTATACTTCTTCTTTCTGCTTACATTGGAGAGTACATACTTTCTCTGTTAGGCATAGATGTTTACTCTTTTAAAATTGCAGGTGGAATTGTGCTTCTCATGATGTCCCTTGAGATGCTTCAGGCGAGGAGACCAGGTACCAAGTACACAGAAGAAGAACATGTGGAGGCATCCACTAAACAGGATATAGCAGTTGTTCCCCTCGCCCTTCCACTTCTTGCAGGTCCCGGTGCCATAAGCACTGTGATCATGTTTTCCCACAGAATGCATTCATTCTCCTCCATGTTTCTCTACTCACTGATAATTGTTGGAGTTGGAGCTGTGGTTTATGTAACCATGTTTTTTGCAGATGAACTTGGAGATCTGTTGGGCAACACTGGAATGAATATAGCCAACAGGATCATGGGTCTCCTGCTCGCTGCCATATCGGTTCAGTTTATTCTGGAGGGATTGCTCTACAAGTTTCCTATTCTGGGGGGGTAAATGAAGAAATTTCCATGGGTAGCCAATAAGCGTTACAATGCCTTTGGTCCATATCTTCGCTCTCTCTTTGGTGTTAAGGTCAGAAAAATTGGGATTGATGCGGGTTTCACATGTCCAAACAGAGATGGCACAAAGGGAAGGGGTGGCTGTATTTACTGCGAGGGAAGTGGGTCAAGGGCACCATATGTTAATCCCGAGCTTCCTGTCATAGAGCAGATAAGGGAGGGGAAGAAAATACTTAATCCTCGAAACAAGCCAATGAAATTCATTGCTTATTTTCAGGCATACACCAATACATATGCTCCCCTTGAGAGGCTGAGGAAGCTGTATGAGGAAGCTCTTCAGGATGAAGATGTTGTTGGAATCTCAATAGGGACAAGGCCAGATTGCGTGGATGAGGAGAAGCTTGACTATCTTGCCGAGCTCTCTCGCAGGACATACCTGTGGATAGAATATGGATTGCAGAGTGCAAGAAATGAGACACTCAAGAGGATCAACCGCAGGCATACCGTGGAGGAACTTGTCTGGGCTGTGGAGGAAACGAAGAAGAGAAATATAAATGTGGCTGTTCATATAATTGTTGGACTGCCCTTTGAAAAGAGGGAGGATATGCTCTACACAGGGGAGTTTGTTTCAAAGTTGCCCATAGATGGGATCAAGATTCATTCTCTCTATATTCCGGAGGGGACGCCCCTTGCCAGACTGTACAGGAGAGGATACTTCACTCCAATTACCATGGATGAATATATTGACATTGTGGTAAAAATAATTGAAATGCTCCCCCCTGGTGTTCTCATTCAGAGGCTCACCGGGGATCCAGATCCCCGGACTCTGGTGGCACCAGAGTGGACATTGAGAAAGAGAGAAATACTCAACAGAATAGAAAGGGAGCTGGAATTGAGGGACACCTGGCAGGGTAAGGAGTGGAGGGGTAAATGATATATATTGTGATTTTCCTCTTTCTGCTTCTCGCCTATTTCCTCTATGCTTTTAACAGAATGGTGAGATTGAAAAATCTTGTGAGAGAAGCTTGGAGCGGAATAGATGTGCAGTTGAGAAGGAGGAGAAACCTCATTCCTCTTCTATCTCAGGTTACGAAAAGTTACCGGGATTTTGAGAGGGATGTGATGGAAGAGCTTGTAAGGCTCAGGAGCGAGGCAGACGGAGAGAAAAATGTCAGGAAGAGGGAAGAGAAGGAAAGAAGATTTATGGAGGGGGTAAGGAAAATCATCGCTATTGGAGAAAATTATCCAGACCTGAAGGCAAGTGAGGTTTATCTAAATCTGCAGAGGGAACTTTCAAAGATTGAGGATGATATTCAGTTTGCCAGAAGGTTTTACAATGGAGCTGTCAGGGATTACAACACATTTATAACCATTTTTCCCAACAACATTGTGGCCAGACTTTTGGGTTTCAGGGAGGCGGAGTTTTTTGACATATCTGCGGAGGAGAGGGAGACTCCCGGGGTTAATCTGAAGGGGTAGATGATGAGAAAGTTTTTTACAGTTTTGATCTTTTTCCTGCTTTCAGTGAATCTCTTTGCAGGGGAAAAATTCTTTAACTACAGTGAAAGGATGGTTCTTCACAGAGATAGAAGTGCTGATCTTTTCATTGATGTTACTGCAAGGGTTGAAAATGTAAAAATCAGGCATGGCATAGTGATGGATTTTTACGAAGAGTGGAAGGATGAATTTGGTAAAAAGAGAAGTTGCTCAATTTTTGTCAAAAGTGTTTTTATCGATGGTCACAGGGGTGAGTTTCATATTGAGAGAAGTGGCAGGGGATTCAAACTCTATCTCGGCTCTTCCAGGAGTTTTCTTTCACCGGGAAATCATACATTCTCTGTGCATCTCAATGTAAGGAGGATGGTGCAGGAATATGATAAT
>JALSQH010000259.1 GCA_026985515.1 bacterium | reverse complement strand
AAATAACAAAAGATGGAAATCCCATCCTTGCCAATGACCCCCATCTGCCCCTTCTCACCCCTCCCGTCTGGCAGGGTTTCTACTTTGATTCAAAAACTCACGGAAGCGGAAATATCAGACTGATGGGATATGTACTCTCAGGAATTCCTGGTGTCATGATCGGATTCAACGAAAATATTGCCTGGGGTGTTACCATGACGGGGTACGATGTTGCTGATGTATGGCTTCAACACATATACAGGGGGGATGATGGATATTATGTTAGAAAAATAGACGGAGATGTGAAACTTCAAAGTGTGGTACTTCCATATAAGGTCAGGGTTGACACAGATAGATGGATTAATAAAGCAATGGCTGTCTACTATATCCCTGATGATTCAGTTATTATTATGTGGGATGATCTTGCCACTGATCCCTTTGCCACGCCTCCAACTGATGGGGTGGCAATTTCTTTCAGATGGCCGGGATATGACGCCACGCATGAGATGGAGGCATACTTCAATCTCTTTACAGCATCAACTGTGGATGACTTTTTCAGGGCTCTGAATTACTTTGGAGTTGGTGCACAGAATTTCGTAATGATTGATCGCAATAACGACATTGCCTACTATCCCCATGCTCTCATTCCTATAAGAGCAAGCGGCTCCAGACCATGGAGATTGATGGATGGCTACACAAATGAGGGAAAATGGGTCGGGTATATTCCCGACGATAAAATCCCCAGACTTCTCAACCCTGAAAGGGGGTATATCTCCACAGCGAATAATGACATTTTTGGGATCCTGCATGGGGAGAGGTTTGAACCGCCTTATAAGATCAATCCAGAATACCCCTACAACCTTACATCTACAGGTTACTATTACTATTTCAGCAAATGGCCGGGATACAGAGCTGAAAGAATAGACGACATGATTAACGAGGGTAAAAGAAACAACACCCTCGATATTAACTATGCCATGAAAATGCATAAAGATGTTTACTCACTTCTTGCAACCCAGTTTGTACCAGACATCCTTGAAGCTGCTGATGTAAGAGGTGACCTGCTTCAGCAGTGGAGCAGTGAGGATGGAATTGATTACAACAGCGTAATTCAACTACTTAAAAAATGGTCTTTTCACATTTATTCAGGAGTATCTGACAGATTCAGAACATACAGTGAACAGGAAAAACTGGACAGTGCCGCAACTTCAATATTTGAGGGCTGGCTCAAGTACATGAAATATGTTGTTTATCAGGATGAAGCTGAAAAGTACAGCGTACCTCTACCTGAAACTGGTCTTCCATGTACCTACATTAAATCCCTCTACTACATTATGAAGGAAAAGAAGAACAGCGTTCTCTTTGACAATGTTTCTACCCCCCAGGTTGAAACGAGGGAGTATGATGTTTTACTTGCACTGAGGAAATCTGTTAAGACGATGATGCAACTGCAAAAAGTGACCGATCCTGAAAAGTTAAGATGGGGTAATGTACACAAACTGGTAATGTTCTCTCCTGCCTACCAATGGTCAAGATTGGGGATTCCAACTGATGGAGATGATTTCACAGTAAATCCCGGGGGTGAACTTTCTACAGACAGTGTTAAAAATTATCTTCACATTGATGGAGCTTCCGTAAGACTTATAGTGGAGTTTGATAAAAGTGGACCCGTAAGGGCATTTGGAGTTCTGCCCGGCTCCAATGATGAGGACTGGAGGAACAGTTTTGACCAGTTTGAAATGTGGATGAAAGGAGAATATCAACCGCTCATTTTTAACGAAAGTGAATTGAAACAATATGTTACAAAAACCTACTACTTCAAATAGGAAAAGAATTCAGACACTCTTTCTGTAAATCTACTCCGGGAGGACTCCACAAGGGTGGTAAAATTTCCTCTGTAAGTTACTTTTCCTTCCTCTATTACTGTAACGCATTCTGCAAGCAATTTAGCCTCAATGGGGTCGTGGGTTACATGAATAAATGAAGTACCAAATTCTTTTTTCACATTTTTTAAAAATTCTATCAATTCAAGTTTAATGTGAAAATCAAGGGAGGAAAAAGGCTCATCGAGGAGTAGTAACCTGGGCTTTACCATTATTGCTCTTCCGAGAGTAACACGCTGTTTTTCACCTGCTGAGAGCGTGGATGGATATCTATCAAGTAGATGCTCTATTTTGAAAACGTCAACAATTCTCTCAAACAGATCTCTGTCAAAATCACTCTTCCCGAGTTTAACACCTGCCAGAAGATTCATTTGCACCGTCATGGTAGGAAAAAGGGACTCATCCTGCGGTATATATACAATCCTTCTCCTCTGGGGAGGAAATTTCGTTATCTCTCTCCCTTCAAATTCCACCCTGCCTTTGCCACTCTCCAGGCCTGCAATAAACCTGAGAGTGAGGGTCTTTCCACTGCCGCTCGGACCAATGATAACATGGTACTTCTCAAGGTCGTAATCCAGTTCCACATTTACTTCAAAATTTTCAAACTTTTTTTCAAAATGAACATACATTCTCCTGCTCATATCCTCTTCTTTCCTGTGCCTGTGATAAAAAGTAATCCAAAAAGAGTGAGGCTCAGAAAAATGACTATAAAGGAAATAGCCTGAGCCTCCTTTAAACCTGAGGTTTCAAAACGGTCAAGAATAAGAATCTGTGCAGTCCTGGGATAGGTGGCAACTATCAGGAGTGCACCCGTCTCGCTCATCGCTCTGGCAAAGGATAAAATTGCTCCCCTTAATATTGATGGAAAGGCCAGAGGCAGAGAAATGTGCAAGAAGGTCTTGACACTCCCTATGCCGAGAGTATATGAAGTTTCTTCGATGGATACGGGGAAAGATGTAAATCCAGAAATTGCAGAAGAAACAATGTATGAAACACTTACAAAAAACACTACTGCAACAATCCCGACAAAGTGATCAACAAAATATATTCCTGCTTTTTGAAGGAGAGAACCAACTACATTATTTTCTGTAGATAGCAAGAGGATCATAATTCCCACTATTGCGTGAGGAATGAGGGTGGGCAACACCACCAGATTTTCAATAAATCTAAAAACAGCACCTCTCTTTCTCGCAAGAAAGTATCCGGCAGGCACACCGATTATGACACCAAGGAGTGTAGACACAAAGGCAGAGAAAAAAGTTACTTCAATTGCTCTCCATACCTCTCCATCACCGGCAACTTTTTTCAGCATAGCAGGATCAGTCTTAAATAGAAAAATCAAGATTGGAGTTAACAAAACAGAAATCAGGATCAACTCTGAAAAGAAACTTATCCTCAATACCCCGTTTCTCATCGTGCTTTTTCCACCACTGGTGGATATATACTCTTCTGAAAATTTCTCTCCATTATCTCCGCACCTCTCTTCCCGGTAACAAACTTCACCCACTCCCGGGCCCAGTGAGGATGAGGAGCGTTAAGTAAAGGTGAAATACCATACAGAATGGGCTTCCCCGAAATTATCTTCCCCGATGGAAAGAGGATTTTTACGCCTGAGTAATATTTTCTGAATTTCAACGATGAAAGATTAATTTCCTCAGGCAATTTTAAAAATTTCAGACGATGCTGCATTGCAACACTGCGATATTCAAAAATATAGTCAAGAAAACCACTTTCAATCAGACCAAGGAGTTCAACAGCCTTGGGACGCATATAAACTTTTCTTCCCTTCAATTTTATTTCAGATGGAAGGAGAATCTTTCTCCCGGAGAAGGTTACATTCAGAAAGGGTGAAACAAGCTCGCTAAAGATTTTTTTTCTGTAATACTCCTCAGCAAGAGCAATTGTTACAAGGGTACTGTAACCACAGGGGTCCAGGAGAGGATTGGAAAAGCCCCACTTAACTCCGGGCATAGAAAGAATTTCATACCAGTTTCTTTCATTAATTAACCTGTGATATTTTGAGTGATCTGAAAATGCCAGAACCATCTCGTTTGCTCCAAAGATATAAACTCTATCTGCATAAGTGGGGAAAAGCATCTTCTCTATGAGTGAATAATCAGCCACAGCCACCACGTCAGCCGATTTGTGAAGATCAGTGATCTTTCTGATGGCAAGAACACTCCCACTTGGTTCAAGTCTAACCTCCACTTCTGGATGTTTCTCTTCAAACTCCTCTTTCATTTCCCTGAATGGAATAGAGAGACTGCCAGCGTGAAAAACCTTCAGTATAACTTTACTGCCTGCAAAGAGAGGGGAAACAAGGAGAAAAAATAAAATAAGCCATTTTTTCATCTTCTAAACTCCCACAATTATTTCCTCCGGAGGTATGAAAATCTTAACTTTCCCTTTCCTCTGCAAAATTGTCTTATCTGTTACCACAGATACAAGGGTCAAATCTGGTGACAGGGAAATTTCCGCTTCAAAGTATGGGGAATCCCCTCCCTTCTCTCCGGAAATACTCTCAACAACACCTTCAAAGCAATTATAACCCTTACAATTTTTAACAATCCTGACATGTGGAGCTTTGATAAGAAGGAAAACATCTTTTCCTTTTTGCAGATCAAGATCTTTAAGGCTTTTTTCAGTTATCCTGGTGAGAAAAAAGAATCCCTTTACATCTATCTCAACATCAACAATGATCCCTTTTCTGGAAATAGAATTTACCACTCCCTCAAGTTGATTGCGGGCACTGGTGCGGACTCTTCTTCTTTTAATAAGAGCGATCAGCTCACTCAGTCCCTTTTTTTCCATCACACCAAGTTCGTTAACAAACAGAGTGCGGAATTTCTCAAGATACTCCAGCACCTCCTCCCCCTGTGATGTTATATAGGTTCCGCCACCATGAATTCCACCTATTCTGGTATCAAAAATCTCACTGCCAAAGATTTCCCGCAGTGTTTCAACTATTTCCCACGCCTTCCTGTAACTGACACCAGCCTCTTTTGAAGCCGATAAGATGGAGTGCCTCTGTGCAAGAAGATTTAGAAATCTCACATATCTTTCCCTTGACAATGAGTAAATTAACTTCTCCACCTGATTCATCGTTATGTAAAAGTTTATATAACAAAATCATTTTGTCAAATAGCGCATATCCCATTATACTTACAGAAAAGGAGGGTTGTCATGCATCCTGTTTTCAGAGAGGGTCTTTTAAAAGGGAAGAGAGCCATAGTAACTGGAGGAGGGTCAGGAATAGGGAAGGAAATAACACTGCAGATGGCCCGGTTAGGAGCAGAAGTTGCCATCTGCGGTAGAAAAGAGGAAAAGCTGAAAAAAGCTCTGAAAGAGTTTCAGAAGGAAAATTTAAAAGTTATAGCTCATACCTGTGACATAAGAGACGCGGATTCCGTTGAAAATTTTGTGGAATGGGTTATTGAAAATCTCGGAGGTGTGGATATTCTCGTGAATAATGCAGGGGGGCAGTTTCCCTCTCCTGTGGAAAATATGACCCCAAAGGGGTGGGCGGCAGTTATAAACAACAATCTGAATGGCACTTTCAATGTAACATGGAGCGTGGCAAAAAAATGGATGATACCACACAGGTATGGAAAAATTATTAACATAGTGGCAAATATGTGGAATGGATTTCCAGGACTTGCTCACACCGGTGCGGCGAGGGCAGGGGTGGTTAACTTAACCATGTCCCTTGCCATTGAATGGGCGCAGTACAACATCAGAGTCAACGCTGTTGCTCCAGGCACCATAGCAACATCAGGAATGAAAGTTTATCCCCGTGAAGTTGTGGAAATGGCAAGGGAATGGATACCTCTCAAAAGATACGGGAGAGCTGAGGAGGTGGCCTACGCAGTAATATTTCTGGCATCTCCAGCAGGAGATTTTATCACCGGGGAGACCATAAGGGTGGACGGAGGAGAATCAATCTACGGAAACAGGTGGATAATTCCAGATAATCCTGAAGCGAAAGAGGAAAGCGAAAAGATTTTACAGAAGGTGCTTCAGGAGGAGTGAATCCGAAGTCCCCGAATAGAAATTTTGTTAATCCAGCGTATGCCTTTTTATCCTTATAAATCTGTATCTTACATTCCGTCACCATTTAGGTGACGGAACGATACAGGGTATGTTTTTAAAATAACCGAGTTACCCAAAATCTCCTAATTGAGATTGGGGGTATTTCATTGCAGATACCTGCCCCTTCTACCCACAGTCCCAGAAAATTCTGTGTTCAAGAAACCTTTTATCTCACAAAAAACCCTGCCCCCTCAATATCATCCAGCAGACCCCAGTAATTTATCAATACGCAGTTAATCACCCCATTTATCTCAATCTGCTCCAACACTTTCTCATCCGTTACTCCATCCATGGATGGTTTGCAGCTGGCCGGAAATGTTTTTCCATCAACCTTCAAAAATCCCCACATGGTGGGCTCCTGCCAGTCA
>JALSQH010000258.1 GCA_026985515.1 bacterium | reverse complement strand
GACATATCTTCCTCCTCTTCCTTTTCCCCAGCTTGCGTATGCTCCTCATTTCTATCCAACAGATTTCTTTTTCGGTGCAACCTACCCTGGTGGAATGACTGATATGATAGAATCAGCCCTCAGGAGAAGGATAGGTGATGGGATAGCCTTAAATGCCGTTACAATCATTGGAGAATTTGGAGCCTGGGTTGATGAAAGATCAACTGTCCTGTATCTTAAAGACTTTTTCAACGCAGCGGAGAGATTACAGCTTAATATTGTCCAGTGGGAATTAACAGATGTTGAAAGGAAATTTAAAAACAGTGAGGGCTGGAGCCAGTGGGCAAGGGATGAATGGATTAAAACTGTTATAAGGGCATATCCTGAAATGTGGAAAGGAAAACTGATAAGATTTAAATACTACCCGGATAAATTCAAACTCCATATTGTGTGGCAGGCAAAGGGAGGAGACGATATGATCATAACCCTGCCCCACTATATTTTCAAAGGTAAATGCAATTTATCTCCAGCTGACAATCTTGCAATGGAATGGATAAACACCTATCAGATAAGAGTCACCGCAGAGAAGAGGGGAATTTTTGATTTTACCGTGAGCAGGTAACAGATTGCCGTTAATAAAAAAATTTCAACCACTCCCTGTCTCTGGATCTGATCAGATTTACTTCACACAGTAAGATTTTTCTTATCTTAGCATGAAAAATGCCGTTGCCTTGATTTCTTCCCGTTTCTGCCGAATTTCTCACACCTGACTATTCAAAAGGAGAGAGAGAGGAACAACATAGAATTGTTCATATACTTTCAACACCAAAGTCGGCAGAGTTTGTTGGCAGGACAAAGGCTGGTGTTACCACCTTGCAAAGTGCTTTTCGGTAAATCCCCTTGCCTTTACATCCACTCTTCTTCCATCCGGGGTTTCCACATATCCTTCAAATTCTCCAAAGAACTGCACGAAATTGCTTTTAATAAATTTCAGATCAAGTTTCTCCCTCCTTGCCCCGGAGGATCTGAATTCCAGTTCAAATTCGCCTTTACTTCCCCTTATACGCCACTTACAATCAGGGTTGAATCTGTTAAATTCAAATTCCACCCCCTCTATCTTTATCAACTTTCCATCAAGCCAGATAGCATTTTCTGTCCAGGAGGTTTCATTCACCCCATTTGAAAAATTAAAACCAAACTCCTGCCCCCCTGCCTCTCCCACCCCTGCCGCCCATAACCAGTATGTATCTCTCCGTAGAAAACCCCCCGTCCAGTCAAAGATCACCTTAGCCCCACCAAGATCAATTTTCATATCCCTGTAGTCAACCTCTCCTTCAATCACCTCTGCACCGGCCTTTTTCTGTGTGTAGGTCCAACCTGAATAACTGTTTCTTGTGCAGAGAGAAAGGGAAGGCAATAATTTTTCATCATCATTCATCGTGAAGTGCAGTGCAATATCGGGGATGGATACTTCCACAATTCTCCTGGATTCATTCCCCATCTGTTTGAAAAGTATCTTCTCCTTTCCCGAATAAAAGGAAATAACCTCACTGCCTGTTCTGTGGGGAAAATCAACACCCCTGCTGAAGGGCGACTTACTGCCCCTCTCCAGCAGTTCGCCAGAATTATGATCATAGATATAGAGGAAATAACCTCCAAGATACGCCAGATCATAGATGGCAATTCCAATTGTCAGATCTGGATGGATCACCCCGAAGTAGTTAAAAAAATGGATTCTCAGCCTCTTCCTGACTCCCCTCACTTCTCTGTCCATTTCATCCAGAAGGATGTAATCAGACGCGTTGATCTCTTTAACGGGAGATTTGAAAAGACCAAACCTTACCTCTCCATTCTCAACAAGTCTTTCAGGGGGGTCTCTGAACATTCTCTTTTCTCCTTATTTCGGTGGCATTCTCAATGCACCATCAAGTCTTATAACCTCTCCATTTAACATGGAATTTTCCACAATGTGGAGTGCAAGGGCAGCATACTCTTCCGGCTTCCCCAGTCTCTGGGGAAAGGGTATCTGGGCTGCCAGTGCCTTTTTAACTTCCTCAGGTAACATCCCCAGAAGAGGCGTATCAAATGTGCCTGGTGCGATGGTCACAACCCTGATCCCATATCTTGCGAGATCCCTTGCCATGGGGAGAGTCATTCCAACAATTCCACCTTTTGAAGCAGAATAAGCCACCTGACCAATCTGACCATCAAAGGCAGCTACAGAAGCAGTATTTATAATAACTCCCCTCTCTCCATCCTCAGTGAGAGGGTCATTTTTAGACATTTCATAGGCTGAAAGTCTTGCCACATTGAAAGTTCCAACCAAATTGATGTTGATGATGAAGAGAAATGACTGGAGATCGTGGGGACCCGCCTTTGAAATTGTTTTCATGGCTATTCCAGTACCTGCACAGTTTACATCTATGTGAATGGCACCAAACTTTTTTACAGTTTCTGATATTGCATTTTTAACTTCTTCCTCACTTGTCACATCAGTTTTTACGAAGAGAGCGTTATCGGTGCCAAGTTCCCTTTCGACTTCCCTGCCCTGTTCCTCCTTTATGTCAATAATTGCCACCTTCCCACCTCTCTCTACAATTGCTCTGGCTGTGGCTTTTCCAAGACCTGATGCACCACCTGTGACAATGGCGACTTTGCCCTTAATATCCATGGAACACCTCCTTAATTTTTTAACAAGAATAACCTATTTTGATAAAAGAGTCAAAAAATCATGCACCCAGCAGAATCACCACCACACCCATAAACATTATCAAACTTCCAGCTACCCTTGTAACTCCACCCCTTTCCTTCAGAAAAATTATTCCCCAGATAGATCCGAGAACGAGACTGAATCTCTTTATGGAAATCATGTATGCAACATCAATTATTCTCACCGCTTCAAAATGAAACACTATCATTGCTGCGTATGAAAGTGCGATGAGCAGGGAGAATAGTGGAGTTTTCCTCCAGTTTTTGATGGGATTCTCTTTATAAATGGTTATGGGAAAGAGAAGAATTGAGAGGACCAAGAAGTAAAACCACGAAAAGAAAAGAGGGTCAACCATCAGAACCATCCTTTTACCCAGAACAGAATTGATACTGTAAATAAAAGCCACAATAAACATCAATCTCGTTCCCCTGTTGCGAAATATAGCCAGGATAGGTGCAAATATACCCTCTTTCAATGATTCAAGATTGAGAATGTATGCTCCTGTGGTAACCATTATCACTCCCGTTATTCCCACAACAGATAATTTCTCACCCAGAATTATCCACCCCGTCACAATTATGAAGGCGGGGGAAAATGCAAGAAGGGGAAGAGTAAGTGAGAGAGGAGCGTATTTGATAGATTCCTGGTAAAGAATGGTAGCTGTAACATCAAGGGGAGCGAGAAGAGCAAGCGTTACCCAGAATTGAGATGGTATGTGCCGGGGAAAATGAGGATAAAGAAGGAAAAGCAGTGGTACAGGTACAGCAAGTTTGAGGAGAGAAATTGAAAGGATACCCTGTTTTCTCAATGCAATCTTGCTGAAGAGATCTGAAAGCGACTGAAAAAGAGCCGTCAAAAAACTGAGGATAAACCACTGCATATTAGAATATCCGGTTCTTTGCAATTGATCTCAACTCATTATATCATAATCATATGAAGAGAAAATTCATAGACTTCCATACCCACTTCTTTCCTGAAAATTTTCAGAGGGCTATTTACGACTGGTTTGAAACCTATGGATGGGGAATCCACCACAGATTTACATTTGAAGAAAGTATCAGCTACCTGAAATCCTCAGGCTATGAGAAATGGGTTGTGGCAGTCTACGCACATAAAAAGGGGGTGGCAGATTTTCTCAACAGGTGGGTTGGTGAAGCAGGTAAAAAATATGGAGAGATTATTCCCTTCGGTACCGTTCATCCTGAAGATGAGGATCCGGAGAAGGTTGTTGAAAGGGCATTTAAAGATTACGGAGTGAAGGGGATCAAATTTCACACCCATGTTGCGGGCTTTCCCCCTGAAGATGAAAGATTATTTCCAGCCTATGAAAAGATTTTGAAATACAATGGACTTCTTCTGCTCCACGCCTCCCACCATCCCACTGATGCAGGGCTGCTGAAAAATTATGATCCGGGAAAATTATCGGGGGCTGAGCATGTTGAACCACTGTTAATTAAATTTCCAGGGCTGAAAATAATTGTGGCTCACCTTGGAATGGGTGAATATGACAGATTCGCATCACTTATGGATCTTTATCCAGACCTTTATCTGGATACAACCATGGTCCACTGCATGGATAGAGTGAAAATAAAGCATCCAGAAACCCCTCCCCCACCACCAGATTCATTTATGGAGAAATATGCAGATAGAATTCTTCTGGGAAGTGACTTTCCATTTATCCCGTACCCTGTGGAGGAGCAGATAAGATGCATTGAAAAGCTAAACATCTCTGATGAGGCGAAGGAGAAGATTCTTTACCGGAATGGAAGGAGGATGGTAAGGTAAAGGGGCCTGAATAATACTTTTCCCTTCTCTTTCCCATTAACATCTGTTAAAATAAACTAAACTGTAAAAGGAGTTGACAGGTATGTCAAAAGAGGCTTTACACAAAATTTTTAACCCTGAAAGTATTGCTGTTGTAGGAGTTAGCAACGACATTACAAAGATGGGCACAATGCACTATCTTAACATAATAAACAGTGGTTACAGGGGGAAAGTTCACATCATACACCACAGGGAGAAACAGGTTCTTGGACAGCCGGCTTACAAAAGTCCCTCTGATTTACCTGATGTACCCGACCTGGCAATTTTTATCATTCCTGCAAAAAACCTTCTCCCTGTTTTTGAAGAGTTTGGTAAGATTGGCACAAAACATGCAATAATCATCACCGCAGGTTTCAGGGAAACAGGTGAGGAGGGTGCAAAACTGGAACAGAAACTTCTGGAGACGGCTAAAAAGTATGGAATCAGATTTGTTGGTCCAAACTGCATGGGAGTGATCAATTCCCATCTTCCCCTCAATGTAACGGTTCTTCCAATGTATGATAGAAACGGGAAACTGGGACTGATATCCCAGAGCGGCACCTATGTTACACAGTCACTCATTTATCTCCACAAAAAAGGTATCAAGTTCAGCAAGGCCATAAGCCTCGGAAATTCCACTGACATCTGCATAAATGACGCCCTTGAATATCTCGGGAGCGACCCTGACACAAGAGCCATAGCCATTTACATTGAAGCTGTAAGAGATCCTGAAAATTTTCTGAGAATAGCAAGAACAATAATTAGAGAAAAACCCATTATCGCCCAGTATGTGGGAGGAAGCACAGGAGGAGCAAGATCAGGGGCCAGCCACACAGGGGCGATGGCTGGACCAGATAGTTTTTATGACGCAATTTTCAGACAGGCAGGAATCATAAGAGTCTATTCAGTTGAAGAACTCTATTACAAAGGATGGGTTCTTGCCACCCAGCCGGTACCACGGGGTAAAAGAGTGGGAATTATAAGCAATTCGGGGGGTCCTGCAACTGCAATGGCAGATACAGTTACAAGGGGTGGAATGGATGTACCCCTTTTCTCAGAATCTCTTCAGAGCAGGATCAGGCCACTTATTCCACCACACGGGAGCAGTAAGAACCCCATTGATATCACCTTTGCCATAGAAAGTGAACTAATGGGGAAAACTCTTCCTCAGCTTGTTGCTGAAAGTGGTGAGGTGGACGCTATCCTTGAACATGGTGTTATGGATACGGGATTTATGAGACCTGTTTATAACCTTCTTAAAAAATTTATTGCCATTCCGTATGAAGAATTTGAAAAAGTATTTATGGCAGATGTGGAGTTTCTGGCATCAATTCCAAAAAAGTATGGAATACCCGTGGTAGTTTCATCTTTTATGGATCATGAAGATCATGCCGTCTCGGAACTTATGAAGAGGGATATACCCGTAATGGATTCCCCGGAAAAAGCTGCAAACTCTCTTATAACCCTCTATCATTACAGCAAAATAAAATCCAGAAATTTCCCTCCACTTCCAGAAACTGTTCCCCCACCACCCATGATGGCAGAGAAGATATTTAAAAGTGTTGATAAGTTTGATGAATATCACGCAAAACTGCTACTGAAATCCTATGGCATACCCGTTCCGGAAGAATATCTGGCAACCACATCACTTGAGGCAATTGAACATGCAGAAAAGATTGGCTATCCTGTTGTTCTAAAAGGAAACCACCCTGATCTACAGCATAAGACTGAGGAGGGTATGGTTTTCCTGAATGTGAAAAACAACTCCGAAGTGAGGGAGATATTCAGAAAAATAAAGTCACAGCATCCAGAATATGATGTACTTGTTGCCCCAATGGTGAAATTTGAAAGGGAGTTTCTGGTAGGGATGACCAGAAGAAAAGGATTTCCACCATGCATAATGTTTGGACTGGGAGGAATTTACACTGAAGTGCTGGGGGATACTGTCACAGGTTGCGCTCCACTGACAGAGGAAGATACAATTGAAATGATAAACTCAATCAGATCAAGAAAAATACTTGGTGAAATGAGAGGATTTCCCCCCGTGAATGTGAAAAAAATGGCTGATATTCTGGTAAAACTGAGTTACCTTGCCATAAACTTCCCCGAAATAAGAGAAATAGACATGAACCCAACTGTTACAGTCAATGGAGAGCCACTGGTACTTGATGCACTGATCATAAAATAAAACTTTTGGGAGGGCAGCATGAAAAAATTTGTAATTCCTCCTTTAATCCTCTTTCTCTTCTCCGCCTGTAAGAATGAAACAAAAAAGGTGACCACTCACAAATCCTACTCTGTCTGCCTTGTTAACCAGAACTACCCATATCTCAAATCACCCTATCCAGGGATTCACGCCAACGAATACAACATGAGAGGATATCTTGTCCAGGTCCAACAACGGCTCCTGTACCAGGATGGCACGCATTGAAGGACAGGTTGATCTTCAATATGGCCGCAGTTTCAAAAAGCAGGGTTTACACCGTTGTGACAAGATACTCAGGATGCAAGCTCTGGTATGTCAACATTGATGATGGAAGTGAACACTATCTTACAAAGGATCCGGAAATTCTCTCTCCTGGTGTACTTGGAAGTTCTCCGGAACTTGACAATGAAGAAAACATTTATGTTGCAGATGGATTCAATGAAAAACCTGACGGTGTCTACTCCTTTGATAAAATGGGAACTTGCGATGGCATACATCCTTTGAAAATCTTAGGAATCCTCCTCTTTCCTCCTACAGGCCTCCCCTTGGAGTCCACTTTACCCCTCAGGGATTTGTAGCAACAGCAACTTCTGATGGAATCGTAGTTCTACTTGACAGGGACAATGGAAAAATTGTTGCCTACTACAGTATAACGCAGGAAACCAATCTCCGACCACTGAAACCTGAAGAAGTGACCTCCACACCTCAGCAACTTCCCAAATATCTCGAATGCAGGCTTAAAAGAGTTATTGGCGATGAAATCAATTCAGAAAACATAAAAACATTTTTCACAGGTGGAATAGGTGTAAGTGGTGCATACAATGACAATACAATTGCAGGAACCGGAGACCTGTTATTCGTTGTTGGTGGTGGTCCCGATGAGGATGGTGATGGATATGGAGATACAGGTGCACTGGTTGCCATAAAAATCACAAAAGATTCCAGCGGAAAAATCAAACTCTCCCTTGCATGGTATATGAAACTCCTCAGCGGAAGCGGAACATCACCGACAATTGATCCAGATGGCAAATATGTGGTGGTCTCAGATTTTGACCAGAACAAAAGAGCAAGAATCGTCGTGGCAGACATTGAGAAATGTAATGAAGCGAGCAAGAACAATCCTCCCGAATGCCAGCCTGCATGGGTTATGCAATTAAAAGGCAAGCCTCTCTACGGTTCAGTTTCCATGGATGAAGATGGGGTCGTACATGCCTGGAACCAGGGGGTTGACGAATATGGTAACAATCTTACACCTGAAGTGGTGGCAATCCATCCCCCCGATAAGACTCATTCAGCTCCATATTTTAAATGGACTGCAGATTTTCCACAGCCACCCGGCAAAAACTTCAAGGATACCGAATGGACTTCCACAGTCCTTGTTCTCAACAACATAGTCGTTGGTACAGTAACTTTTATGAACGCCATTGTTACAGGTCAGGGTAATTTCCCCATTCCCACTGATCTCTACAGCGAAGTGGTTGGTCTTGACAGGGAAACGGGAAAATTGTTATGGAGTGTACCCATACCAAACGACAGTTTCAACGCACCATTTCTTGGTCCCGATGGGAATCTCTATGTACCTGTATTTGGCCTTCTGAACCTTTTTAAAATTCCCGAAAACGGCAATCCCACCGATTGCTCATCCTTTGTCGATACTGATTATCAGGGAGGAATCTTCCAGTTCAAAACAGGGGAATAAATTTCCCCTGTTTTTGTATTTGGACTATTTCGGCATTGGTTCGCTAATTTTTTCTGCTTTTTAAACTACCACTCAATTCTGTATTAGTGGAGAGAAAAAATAGCAAACACAAAGAAATCAGGGGGGTAAAAACCCCCCTAGAATCAATCACTGATTGCTTCCCAGACTATTTCAGCAATATCCTTCCTCTCAATTTCCTCTTCCTTTCCGTAATACTTGATACCATCATCAAGCATTGTCATACAGAACGGACATCCAACAGCCAGGACTTCAGGCTGTTTATTTATAATTTCCTGGGCTCTGTTGTAGTTGATCCTGTCACCCTTCTCCTCCACCCACATCATTCCTCCACCTGCACCACAGCAGAAAGCAAGATCATGATGCCTGTCAAGTTCAATGTAATTACCACCAAGATTTTTAAGGATAGCTCTTGGCTCTTCATAAATGTTGTTATGTCTGCCAAGGTAACATGAATCGTGATATGTGACCTTCTTATTGAATTCCTTCTTCGGTTTAATCTTGCCCTGAGCAAGCAGTTCATTTATCAGCTGAGTATGATGCACAACCTCAAAACCCTCGTAATTTTCAAGCACCTCTTTATATTCGGGATGGTGTCTGTATTTTTCAAGAATCTGAGGATAATCATGCTTTAGAGTCTGATATCCGTGGGGACATGTGACAATGATCTTTTTCACATTGTAAGTAGCAAAATTCATCAGATTCTGAACCGCAAGCATGTCAAAGAGGTACTCATTACCCGCCCTTCTTGCCGTATCACCACAGCAAACTTCATCTATTCCAAGAAAACCAAAGGATATTCCGGCTGCATTGAGTATATTAACCATCGCTTTTGAAACTTTAATGGCTCTGTCATCAAATGACCCGGCGCAACCCACAAAGTAAAGATACTCGGGATTTTCAACTTCCGAGATATGTTTTATATCAACATCTTTTGCCCAGTCAGCCCTCTTGTTGTATCCAATACCCCAGGGGTTGTAACCCCGTTCGATATTTTTAAAGGTATTTGCCAGTTCCTGAGGCATGGATCCTTCTGTCATTACAAAGTATCTTCTCATCTCCATGATGTGGATTGGATGCTCATTATAAACAGGACACACATTCATACATGCACCACAGGTGGTACACTGCCAGAGAGCCTCCTCGGGAATAATCCATGTTCCATCAGCTTCATGGGGAACTTCCCCACCATATTTCTCCTGTAACTCCTCATTCCTGAGAACAAGCCCGTGTCTTTCCTCCTGTGGAGGAAGTTCACCTTTTCTGTATGCCTCCCTTCCTTCCTTCAAAACCATCCTTCTGAGATTCTGTATCATATCGCCAGGAGCAAGGACCTTACCCGTCGTATTTGCAGGACACTGATCAGTACACCTGTTGCACTCGGTACAAGCATAGGCATCCAGTAACCTTGTCCATGGAATCTCTTCCCAGTGAGTTATACCCCATTTTTCAATGGATTCATCCTCAAAATCAATGGGTTCAAGTTTAAGTTTGTTATCTTCAAGATTCCTGAAAAATATCTTCGGCCAGAGACCCAGGATATGCATGTGTTTTGAATAGAGAAGATAATTGAGGAACACATAGAGGACAAGGACATGTAACCACAGAGAAAAACCATTGAGTACTTCCATTGCAGATTCGGAATATGGGTAACCGAGTGCCTTCAACACGGGAAGAGAAATAATTGCCCATTTCGCGGTAACTTCATTATGTTCCACAAAGATCTCATATCCATTGGACAGATAACCTGTAAAGGCAATTATGAAAATAAATGTTAGAATCAGGAATGCATCAAAAGTATTGTGAAGGGTTTTTTCCCTGATTATGAATCTTCTGATAAGAGAGACAATTATCATCAGGATAACCCATGTCTTAACAAGGTCTTCCCAGAAAACATAAACACCCTGTACAGAAGGTCCCCATACTAGTTCCCATGAAAAGGAAGGCCAGACAGTTTTAATCATCATTCCGATACTCTCAAACTGGATGAATACAAAGCCCCAGAAGAGGAAGAAATGTTCCCATGCACCCAGCCAGTATGGTTTCTTGCTAGTACACCTGATCTGGGTAAAGGCAGTGACAATTAATCCCTTCAGTCTCTCCCAGTAGTTGTTGAACCTTGAATCATCAGGCTTTGCCATCATGGCAATCTTATAATGTCGCCACACATTCCAGAAGAAGTAACCAAAAGCCGCAACCATTAAAATAATGCCAATTACCTGAGATATACTCATTTTTTAAACCTCCGTTTTGTATACATTATACAGTATACCAGCCACATTATACCTTATTGGAAGAATACATGCAAACTATCCAAAGAGATCTTCAAGCAAAACACTGTTTTTGCTTTCATCCACTTCTTCCATATACTTAAAATTGGTATGAAAGTTTACATTGAAACCTACGGATGTCAGATGAATGAGTATGACTCCCTTATCATGGCATCCATTCTGAAGGCAAAGGGGTATTCTGTAACATCAACTCCTGATGATGCGGATGTGATGATAATTAACACATGCAGTGTC
>JALSQH010000257.1 GCA_026985515.1 bacterium | reverse complement strand
GAAACCTGAACATAAGGTGTTCAGTGCAGCGGGAAGGTTGAAAAAGTACCGAGAAAAAAATAGAGGAAAACTTATTATTGCCGGGTGCACCGCTCAGCAAATAGGAGAGGGTTTCATAAAAAAACTACCATATGTTGATGCAGTTGTAGGACCACATTTTACCCAGCAGATAGACAAAATTCTGGATGAAATTGAGGAAAAGGGCAGAGTTGTGAAAACAGGATTTCTCAAAAATCCTGTAGAACGATTCAGGGTAAAATTTTCGCCTCCTCTGATTGAGGGAGTCTCTGCCTATATAACGATAATGGAGGGTTGCGATAACTTCTGTACATACTGTATTGTTCCCTATGTGAGGGGGAGAGAAATATCAAGACCTCATCAGGAGATCATAGAAGATGTAAAAAATCTTGTGCAAATGGGAATCAAAGATTTTACCCTCCTGGGGCAAAATGTAAATTCCTATGGAAAAAAAGGTGATGAAGAATGGGACTTTGCGAGGCTGGTGAGAGAAGTTGCATCTATTTCCGGTGTTTTGCGTCTCAGATTCATCACAAGCCATCCCAAAGATATGACAGACGAGGTTATAAGACTCTTCGGTGAATTTGAAAACATCGTTCCATATCTCCATCTGCCGCTTCAATCAGGATCAAACAGGATCCTGAAATTGATGAACAGAAAATACACCATAGAACAGTATCTTGAAACTGTATGGAAGTTGAGGGAAGTGAGACCTGAAATTGCTTTAACAACCGACCTGATAGTGGGCTTCCCCGGTGAAACAGAGAGCGATTTTGAGGATACACTGAAAGCTGTGGAGAAGATAAGATATGATAACTTTTTCTCCTTCAAATACTCTCCACGGCCATTCACAAAGGCAGCCTCGCTCCCCGACAGAGTGCCATCAGAAGTGGCTCAGAGAAGGCTGGAAATTCTCCAGGAATTACAGAGAAAAATCACACTTGAAAAAAACATGGAAAAGGTGGGAACTGTCCAGGAAGTCCTGGTTGAAAGGGTAAGCAAAAAAAATCCTGATGAAATGATGGGAAGAACTCCCTGTAACAGGATAGTCAATTTCCCCGGTGATAGATCCATGATAGGGCAGATCATTAAGGTCAGGATCACCGAAGCATATCAGAATTCTCTGAAAGGAGAAGCGATACGGGAAGGGATAAAAAGCGGTTCAATTTAAAATGGGGAATTGTTTCATTTTTTTACGCTGCGCTCATTTTTTACCTTTCATCAATCCCCGGCCAGAAACTTGCACCATTACCTCACGGCACCGATAAAATTATTCACTTTTTTCTCTATATGATTTTTGGTGTAACTCTCTCCCTCTCCTTACCAGAAAATGAAATTCCTGCTATAATTATCGGGATGCTGTACGCTGTTACTGATGAAATCCATCAGAGTTTTGTTCCTTTCAGAAGTTGCTCCTTCGGTGACTGGCTTGCAGATGCACTTGGAGTTATAGCAGGTGTTTTAATAATTAGTTTCCTTTTCACCGGTAAAGATGAAGAAGAGTGACCTGAAAATTTCCATCTACTCAGATAATATTGCTATCACATCAACTGTTGAGAAAATAGCGAAAAAATTTGATCTGAAGGTAGCAGAAGAAGATCCTGATATTGCTGTTGTTGACATAGAGTCACCAGTATCAGAAAATCTCAAGCTGGATAACACACCAATTATTTATGCAGGGACACTTGATAATCTAAAAAAGATCTTAAAAAGGGGCAGAACGGAGAACTTCGAATATGTTATCCTGCCGGCAGATGAAAATGAATTTGAAATAGCCATTCAGAAGATGGTGAATATTTTGAAAATTAAGAGTGAAGTGAACAGAGCAGTAAAAGAAAGCATCGAATATTACAATACACTTCTGGAAACGAAAAAAACATTAAGACTGATGGAGATCACGGATCCCGACATCAAAACAGAAGAAATTCTTGATTTCCTTGAACTGGAGCTTGGAGAAAATCCTGTTGAAATATGGCTCTACGACTTTGACGAAAAAACACTCAATCTTACAGGTTTCAGAGGATACCCGGTAAAACATCAAAAGTTGCAGATTAAAAAGGACCAGATTCCTCAGAGACCGGTACCTGCCAGGTTTGAAAATGAGATTATTCTTCCTCTGAGTTTCAAAGGGAAGATCTTTGGATTAATAAGATTTAAAAAAAATCTCAAAGAGTGGCAACTTAAAAAACTCAATCTGTATGGAGAAAATATCTCCATTGCCCTTTTTAACAGTCTGAAATATTTTTACAAAAAGAGAGAACAGGCAACATACTCAAAGAGAGGAATCCTGAACAAAGAAGTACTTCATGAATTTATCAGCAGGAATCTTTCTCAGGCACAGAGATATTCAACACCACTTTCCTTTCTCATTTTCAAACTTGAAAATGCAGATGCATTATCAGAAATTTTTGGAGATGTGGCTGAAAAGAGATGGAACAGAGTGGTGAATACCATCACATCCACTCTGAGAGCAAGCGATATCATTGGAGAAATGGGGGAAAACACCTACCTGATTATACTTACGAATACCGATTACATGGGAGCTATTTTTTTTCTGAGAAGATTCAAAAATATTTTAAAAACCCATTCAGTTTTTACTCATGGTGAAAAAACTGGAGAATTTGTAGTGAGGTACAATATTGCTTCCTATCCCGTAAGTGGGTATCGGTGGAGCGAAATTGAGGAGGTTCTGATAAGAGGCATAGATCCGGCTTTCACCCCTTTTTTCAGGTACAACATCACCAATCTCCGATTTTTTGAAAGTGTGGAGATGCTCAGGAATTCCATCATGCGGGATAAAAGCAGAAATGGTCTGACGCTGGCCCCCCGTTATTTCGAATCAGATCCAGCAACATTAGAAGAAATGCTCTCTGCTTTCTTCAGAGAAATGTGTATCCCGGGGAACAGAGGAATTGGGTATATCAATCTCCCCTGGATGGAAGAAGAACACCTGAACGAAATTGTGGAAAAATACCTGGATGCAGGAAATGACAGGAACTTTCCGGTATATTTTTTCACCTCTCACCTCTCACCGGTAAGAAAAAGGGGATACAGCGGTAAGTTTCTCATATCTGCCGTGGATGAAAATCTTGGGAAAACAGGGTTTGTTCTATTCCTGACAAGATGGGGAAGTTACCTTTACTTTTTCTGGAAAGATGATAATGAATTGAAGGGATTCCACTGCAGTGACACACTTCTTGTGGAGGAACTTATGGAAAAACTCCAGAGACAATTCTACCTCAAGCCTGCGGTGTAGAGAATGAATACAAGAATTCTTATTGTCAGCAGCAGGGAAGATGATTACAGGTTAATTGAAAATCTCCTCCAGAACTTTCCTGGAGGAATCGACATAGCTTCAGATGGCATTCAGGCTCTCCACAAGTTACTTTCAAATCGATACACAGCGGTCATTGTCTTTCCACCCCTGGAACTTCTCGATGCAGACAAGTTGATAGAAATTGTAAGGACAAACCCCAACACATCTTCCATTCCTTTTATGATTATAACTGAAGAAGAAAAATACAGGAGATCAGGTGATGTCCTGATTTCAAAACCCGTGGATCCTTCTGAATTCATCACCAAACTGAACGAGATACTCCCTCAGAGCAGGATCAAAAAACTGCTGGATAGAACAAGAGTTATCTCCTTTAATCTTGATGAAATTTCCATAACAGATATCCTGCAAATTCTGTATCAGAACAGAAAAACCGGAGTTCTGGAACTTGAGATAGATGATAAAAAAGGCAAAATCTATCTGATCAATGGGGAAATCCAGAATGCGCGTCTCGGTACCCTTAAAGGTGAAAAAGCCCTGTTCAGGATCTTTGAAAGTCAGATTGGTTCCGCGGTATTTCTCAACCAGGCTGTGGATCTAAAAAAGGAGATCCCCTACCCAACACCTCACCTGATACTGAGAGGTATACAGGAAAAAGATGAAACAGAAAAAATTCTTCAGGAGCTGGGCAACAGGGAATTGAGACTCGCAGGTGATTACAAAGAAAAGATGGAGGAGAGCAGTTCCATTGTGAGTGAAGTCATATCGCTCCTTGAGTACACCTCATATCTTCCAGTCATTCTTGACAGCATAGATGCACCTGATTCTGAGGTTCTGAAAGTTATAAAAGATCTCATGGATAAAGGGGTGATTTTACCCGCAAAGGGAAGAGAAATCACGGTTACAAACGGTAAAAGTATTTTATCTCCAGAGGAAGAGAGAAAATTAATTGAAAAATTCACCAGGAAAACAGCCTCGCATACCGGCACATATAGAGGAATGGTGATTCTCGTTCCGGAGCATTTTGATCAGATAAAAAAGATTCTCAAATTCCTCTACTTTGAAAGCAGCGTGGGAGAATCAACCCCCTCCTTCTTCAGGCTTGGCTACTTCCCCCTTTCACGGAGAGTACACCTCAATTTTTACGCAGTCACAGATCCTGAAACATTTTTTCCCTTCATCAATTCTTTCAAAAAATTTATCGTGGAGACAATTTTCATGTATGATGAATTTTCTCAGGAAGCACTCTACATTACCCAGGAACGGGGTAAATACTACACCATGAGCGGAGTGAAGGTCAATTCACTCTTTTTCGAAGAAGGGGAATATGAAGAGGGATACTTCTTTCCAATGAATGAAAAAGAAGAATTTGCCAGTTTTCTCAGGAATCTTATAAAAAAAGAGATAGAGGGGGTGGAAAATGATTGATCTTCACACTCATTCCCTTTTCAGTGACGGGGAGTTGATTCCTGCTGAACTCATAAGAAGGGCAATAATCAAAGGTTACCGCTATCTCGCCATAACTGACCATGTGGACTACTCAAACTACAGATCTGTAATTCACAGTGTTAGATCAGCAATTGAAAAGATGAAGAATTTTTTCACAGATATTACCCTCCTTGCAGGAGTTGAGATAACCCATGTTCCTCCACCACTGATTCCAGAATTGATTCAGGCATGCAGAAAAGAAGGAGCACAGGTGGTTGTAATTCATGGTGAAACGATAGTTGAACCTGTGGCACCTGGAACCAATAGAGCTGCAATTGAGGGAGAAGCAGATATTCTGGCTCATCCAGGCCTCATAAGCGAAGAAGATGTGAAATTAGCAGCGGAGAAGGGGATCAGACTTGAGATAACAACAAGGAGTGGCCATTCCTATACAAATGGTCATGTGGTTAAAATGGCAAAAAAATATGGAGCAAAGATGATTATTGACACAGACTCCCACTCTCCATATGATCTTGTATCAAGGGAATTAGCAACAAAAATTGCCATGGGTGCAGGTCTTGATGAGGAGGAGGTGAACACTATTTTTGAAGAAACTGAAAAATGGATAAATGAAGAACTGATCAGGAGGTAAAAATGGGAAAAAAAGTAACAATTGAAATTCCAGAAAGCAAACTGAATGAACTTCTCTCCACATCAAGAAGGCTCAGAGAAAGAGCTGAATCAGCGAAAGTTTCAGTTAAAAGTAACTCAATAGAATTAACGGGGAAAGTGAAACTCCCAGGTCTGAATAAAAACATATCAATTCTGGTGGAAATGACAGGAATTGAAAGAGACGGAAGAGCGGTGAACTTCGAGATCAAGCACATAAAACCTTCGCTTTTTGGACTGAGTAAAAAAATCTTATCCCTTGTACCACCAAACAGGTATGTAGAAGTTCATGGAGGCAAGTTTCTCAAAGTAAATCTACCAGTTGTGCTGAAAAGGGTTAACTATATTGAAAATGAAGATTTCAAAGTGGAAAATGTTAAAATTGAAAATGGAAAAATCGTGGTAGAGGGGGAAGAAGGTGGTTCTTCCGGGGCAGTTTCTTGAGAGACCAACCCTAATTCCTGTTGGTGACCTTGTTCTCGAGGGTCTCTTCCACAAGGGGAAAAGAGGAGGAGCCATTGTGGCACCTCCCCACCCACAATTTGGTGGAAGCATGGAAAATCCTGTGGTGGCTGAGGCGGTTTTCGCACTATACAGGGCGGGTTACTCCACTCTTCGCTTCAACTTCAGAGGGGTTGGGGCAAGTCAGGGGGAAATAACAGGTGACCCTGAAAAAGGTGTGGAGGATTATCTGGCAGCAATGAAGGTTGAAATTGAAAATACCGGTGCAGAAAAATTAACAGGTGGGGGATACTCTTACGGGGCATACATAACATATCTCGCATATATTAGAAAAGCCCCTCTGGAGAGGCTTATCCTGATCTCACCTCCCAACAAATTATTTGACATGAACCTTGATAAAATTTCTATTCCTTCTCTGATTATCTGTGGAGACAGGGATAATTTCTGTTACATTGACCCTGAAAAAGAAAAAAATCCCTATTTAAAAGTTGAGATAATCAGAGGCGCCGATCACTTCTATGTAAGGGGACTGGGAACAATTGGCAACATTATAGCAGAATGGCTAAAAGAAGAATAAACAGAGAAATCCACACAATTCTTCCACCTCCAGAACCACCTAAATGGAGGAAAATTTCAAGAACAGAGAGAAGATATAGATTAAAGCAGTACAGAAGAATAAGAAAATTAGCAGCCCTGAGACCTACAAAGGGTAACGAAGTAAAAATCATAGATGATGGAGACCTTGCATATGATGAAATACTCGCAGAAATAGAAAGGGCTGAAAAAAACATAAATATTTCAACCTACATTCTTGAATCAGATTATGTGGGTAAGATTTTCAAGGATATTCTGATCAAAAAGGCAAGAGAAGGGGTAATTGTAAATCTCATATACGATGCAGTTGGATCCATCAGAGCAAGCAGAAGCTTTTTCAGGGAAATGAAAAAAAATGGAATAAATCTTCATGAATTCCATCCAATTTTCACACTAAACCTGATAAAACTCAACCAGAGACTCCACAGAAAGCTTTTTATTGTTGATGGCAAAGTTGCTTTTATTGGTGGAATGAATATCTCCTGTGAATATGCAGGGCCAAAATACAAGGGATACAACTGGCGGGATGTGATGGCAAGAGTTGAGGGACCAGCAGTGGCTGATCTTCAGTCCATGTTTATTGCTCTCTGGATGAAAGAGGCAAAAAAACTGGAGGGAAACGAGAAGGATTATTTCCCGCATCAGAGCGAAAAAGGTGACAAGGAAGTTGTTGTTATTGGGTCAGACTTCTATAAAGAGAGAAAACATCTCAGAGACACCTTTCTGATGATGGTCAAAAATGCTTCCAGAGAAATTCTCATAGAAAGTGCATACTTTCTTCCAGATCACGAGATAAGGGTGGAACTCAGAAAAGCTGCTGAAAGGGGTGTTGATGTAAAAATTATAATACCAAGGAATACTGACATAAAAACCGTATATTACGCAAGGAGAGCCATGTATGAAAAGGCTCTAAAAGCAGGGATTAAAATCTATGAGTATACTCCTCATGTGCTTCACACCAAAATGGCTATTTTTGATCGTTCCACCGTTGTAATTGGTTCAGCGAATTTTGATTACAGGAGTTTTCTCCATAACATTGAAGGCAACATAATAGTTGAAGGGGGAGAGATAGGAGAAGAGGCTTACAGGGTTTTCAAAAAGGACCTTGAAAACTCCCAGGAAGTCATCTATGAGGAATTCAGAAAGAGATCATTTATTATCAAATTTGTTGAGTGGTTTCTATTTTTTTTCAGGTACCTCCTTTAAGTTCCTGACAACGATATATTCTCCATCTTCAGAGAGATCCATATCGATAAGTATCTCAGGTACAAGCTCCTTCAGAATTTTGAAAATTTCAATTACTATTTTTCTTATCTCCCACTGGGCTGCTCTGTCACCCCTCAAAGTAAAAATATGTCTCCACTCTCTGAAATTGGCCGTAATAACAATTTCACTCTCCACCGCATTGGGAAGAACAAATCTTGCGTCTTCCTTTCTTATTCCCTTTTCTTTCAGAAGGGCGTAGGTTCTTCTCGCCTCTTCCATAAAATCTTCAAAAATCTTCAGGGCCTCAGGATCCTCTTCAATTGATGGCGGAGTGACATATCTGAAATCACTCTCATCAACATATCTCTGAGACTGCTGTGTGAAGGAAGCCATCCTGTGTCTCACAAGCTGGTGGGTAAAAGCTCTTGAACCACCCTTTATTAGAAAAGTGGCACAAGCATGCTCAAGCACAGAAAGATGTCCATTTTTAATCAGCATTTCTATGAACTTTTCTGCAGAGTTTTTCCATTTTTTCAGTATCCTGCCTTTTCCAAAGGGAGAAACCTCCACCTCCTCATTAATATTCAGATCAGGAGGAAGGTTATAATGCTCAGCGTAAATCTGCTTCCTCCCCTCTGGAAACTCCACATAGTAAATTGGTTGGAGTGTCATCCTGTCAAAAGAGAGATAAGAAGTTCTCCCCGCCCGCTCTATCACCTGAGGAGCATTGGGAGTAATGGCAAGAAGTTCAATATGCATTGTCAGGCTCTCTTCCTTATATGATATACAAACTCAACCTCTGCAACGACATCTCCATCTTCATCTCTTATGTGGACCGTGAAGGGGATATCTGCCTTCCCCCCTGTCAGAGCCTGATTGAATTTTTCAGCCACCCATTCAGGGTCAACCTCCTCCTCTATGTAAATCATCCCCTTTGCGGGTTTTTTGTACTTGATAAATCCACTTTTCGCAACTCCGATAACATCTGCTGATGTCGCAGCAGAGGTGATAACAAGACCACCTCCCGTCTCAGCAAGAGTATAGAGAGCCCCTGCATGAATGGTCCCGAGATGATTTGTATTGCTGATGTCAAAGGGAAGTTCCACCCTCGCCTTACCCTTTTCAACATACGCTATTTTGATCCCCAACTTTTCAAGAAATGGCATCTGCAAAAACATGGCCTTTGCAAGTTCAGGGGAATTCAATTCCATTCTCTACCTCCATTTTTGGACTTTATTTTATCAAAAAATTTTCTTCACAAAAAAATCACCTTGGATAAACAATAAATGGATTGCTGGACGACATACCCACTCCCGGCAGAGATGCATTTATTGTAATGGGAATGTACTGACCAAAAATACTGGGAGAGGGTGCAGTTATAACCACAGTCTGGTAAATCTCGCCATTGATGAAGTTGCCTGTCTGTGTGGGCGATATGGCATTCTGCAGACCAACTATTGCTGAAAGATTCACCTTCGCCTCAAATCCATTTACAACTTTTCCATTTGCATCAACCGCTTTGATGTGAATAACAAATGGGACATCCTGAACCTGATCAGAAATCTGGTCAAAGTAAAATGCTCTTACCGGTGTGGGACCAACATTGAAGTAATTGCTGAAACCCTCATAAGTGATACCCTCTGAATAGTAGTACACATGGATCTGATCAGAATTGTAAAGTTGGTCTATTCTAACTTTCTGAGAAGAGAGAACCCCATTTACAAAGTAATCGCTCTCTGTGGGATCAAGCGTACCTGAAAGATCTTCCATTTTTACCTTTCCATTGAAATCTTCATAGACATTGTTTTTAAGATCAACAGCCTTAACGGTAATGTAAAATGATATGTACTCACTCTGATCAGGTATTGCATCAATTATAAAATGATCAAGTTTTCTCTCCTCCACGGAAAAATAATTTGAATAGGTTACCTGCGTTCCATAGAGGGTGTTGTAGGTAACTTTGATCCTGTCATCACCATCTGGTCTTATGGCATGGATTACAACATCAGTAACTGCATATCCATTAACAAAGGTTATTGTTGAAGGTTCAAGGGTTCCAGTAACATCCTCCACAGGCACCGTCTCATTGTAATCATCTTTGAGATTTCCGTATATATCATAGGCAGCCATGGATACTCTGAATGGATAATCAACCAGCTGACGCTCATCAATGTGGAAAATTTTTATCCTTCCAAGAGGAGGTCCATGAACGGCAAAGGAGTTACTTTCAGTTACTTTTTTCTCAAAATTTGTCAGAATGATCCTGTCTGACTGTGCTGTCCTGTTTATTACAACCTCCTGATCATATGAACTTCCGGTAAAATTTCCAGTTACAGTGGGCCTGATAGTACCCGTGAGGTCCTTTATTTCAAGGGCACCGTGAAAGTAGTTGTAAAGGTAGCCGGAAGAATCTGTCACCCTTATGTTCAATGAGAAACTGACTCCTTTCACCTGATCATCAATGTGACTGGTTGTAAAGTATATCCTGTCATGTCTGATATTGAACCAGTCTGTGGTCGTTGAGATGGAGTTGTCGCGGAGTATTAATCTATCAGTATTTGGACAGGACGGAAGGGGTCTGATCAGCGCATCCATTTTTCCATTGTGGAAAGAGCCTTCCAGCACAATTATACAACCCTCTTCATCTGTAACCTCAACCTGGTATCCATTACCTTCACCCGCTGCAGTAACTTTTTTGTTATAGTCTCCCTTCACATTCCCATATTCATCATAGGCGGTACAGTAAAAATGAAAGGGATATCCTGCCACCTGATCCTGAGGCGTTTCACATACAAAGTGGTCAAGTGCACCAAAAGTGACATCAAAGGCGTTGCTTGCTCCAGAATGACCATTGTTATCACCAACAAAAATAACATCAGATCTGTACTCTTCTCCAATTTTGACCTGCTGGTAGAGAACGCCCCCACTGAAGTTAACCGTTACAGTTTCAGGGGAAATCTTTCCCAAATAATCGGCTATTCTCAGAGGATGATAGCCTGAATAATCAGTTTTCAGATTTCCACCAATATCAATTGCTCTGACTGTGATATAAAATGGCTTATTCACAAATTGAGGAGAATCTATGTGATCTATTTCAAAGTGATCAAGGGCTCCAGCACCAACATTAAAGGCAACACTCTCACCCCGGGCTCCTCCACCGGTAATGAAAATTCTATCATTATCTGTCGTTTTCATTACAACAAAAGTATCCCTCAATACGCCATTTTCAAATTTTTTTGTAGTATTGGGGGAAACTGTCCCTGTGAGATCTGTGAGGGAAACTGAATAGTTAAATGAAGAAACCACATTCCCCGCTGGATTTCTTGCTATAACCTCATAAGTCACAGGAACTCCCACTTTAATGCTTGATGTATCAGACAAAATTCTGACTTCAAAATGATCAACAGCAAGAGGAGAGATAACATCAAAAACATTACTTTCAGCTATTGAGTGAGCATCTCCACCATCAATTGTTATGGTATCATCATCAAATACCTGAGTTATCATAACCTGCACAGATAATCTACCATCCCTGAACTCAGCTGAAGTAGGGGTAATCGTCCCGCTTTTATCCCTAATTTCCACATTCAGATCAAGGGGCACCACATTCCCCTCTTTATCCACTGCCGCTGCAGAAAGAGTGAACTCACTGCCAGCCACCTGGGGTGAAGGAATCTGGTCAATGACTATGTGATCAACATTCCCTGGCAATACTTCAAATCCACTGCTTGCTCCACTGCCCATCCCTGATCTCAGTGAAGGATTTATCTGAATGGTGTCATTGCTGGCGGTCTTTTCCACAACAGCAGTAACCTCAATGTACTTCTCGTAAATCGGGTTTATGATACTTCCGTCGGGTGTTACGGGAAAATCTGGTGACAGATACTTATATGAACTTCCCAGTAGTTTGAGACTGCCAGTAGCATCTGATATCCATACATTACCATCAAATGGATTTGCCCTGTCATATATTCCCGTCTGATAGCACGCAGTATCCTGAGGATTATTGGGATTGACGCCGTAATACCTTGCCACAACGTAGAAATGAAAGGGCTCCCCGGCAATTATCCTGTCAGGTGTTGAATTAAAATCACAGCTTCCATCAGGA
The DNA here is from genome assembly GCA_026985515.1 of bacterium. Taxonomy (GTDB): domain Bacteria; phylum JALSQH01; class JALSQH01; order JALSQH01; family JALSQH01; genus JALSQH01. Next base: position 292 of record JALSQH010000257.1, on the reverse strand, counting down.
GGAATATCAGCCGTATCAAACACCACAAAGAATCTGAAACCACTAATTACATAGGGGGTATTGGGGATTGTACCTGGACCCACAAGTGATGGAAAGACTTTAAATTCGTTACTTGTACCCATGTATGTACCATCAGTGATTACGATCCTTGCTCCATCCCTGTGATCCTGAGGGAAAGAAACTGTTATGGGAATGGACTGGCCATACACCACATTATTTCCGGGAAAATAGGGATTGGAAGACGCATCATTCACCATTACAGCACAGGGCTGATACTGGTCACCACTCCTGC
>JALSQH010000256.1 GCA_026985515.1 bacterium | reverse complement strand
TAAGGTGGGTGAAAAATTTAAAGAACTCACAGGTGTGATCGATTATCTGACCAAACCTTTCACTACAAAGGACCTGAAAGCTCTCCTTAACAGAATCTTCAAGGAGTAACTTTCTTAACAATCTCCCGTACCTTATCCAGGGCTTCACGCAGTCTGGATGGATCCCTGCCACCTCCCTGGGCAAAGGTGGGACTACCTCCTCCACCACCTCCAATTATCCTTGCAGCTTCTCTGACAATCTGACCTGCGTTGAACCTGTCAGTTAGATCCCTGGTTACTGCCACGATTATAACAGCTTTGCCCTTAACATTACCTGCAACTGCAACCACACCACTCTTTATCTTTGCCTTCAACTGGTCAACAGCATCCTTTAATTGCCTATCTGAATCCACGGAGAGTTCTTTTAGAGCCACTTTCACTCCATTGATCTCTTCAAACTGCGGCTCTGCAGATGAAGTTCCACCAAGTTCCAGAGACAGAATCTTCTTTCTCAGACTCTCAATCTCTCTTTCCTGGTCCTCAACCTTCTTCAACACCTGTTCAGCTCTATCCTTCACTCCATCCAGAGAAACATTGAAGATATGAGAAAGATCCTTCATATCAGAATGAAGTCGGGCAAAAAATCTGTATGCTCCCTCTCTGGTAACAGCCTCAATTCTTCTGATACCCGCTGCCACAGCAGATTCAGAAACAATCTTGAAAATTCCTATGTGGGAAGTGTTGGAAACATGCGTACCACCACACAGTTCCCTGCTGTAATCTCCAACCTGTACAACCCTTACAGTTTCACCATACTTCTCCTCAAAGAGAGCCACTGCCCCCGAGGCAACAGCTTCGGCATACTTCATAATTTCAACTTTAACGGGGATGGCTTCAAAAATCTTGCGGTTTACCTCCTCCTCCACAGCTCTTATCTCCTCCTCACTCATACCGGTAAAATGGGTAAAGTCGAACCTGAGATAATCGGGACCAACAAGAGATCCACTCTGGTTGACATGTTCACCTAAAATATTCTTCAAAGCCCTGTGAAGAAGATGGGTGGCTGTATGGTTGGCCATAATGTTTCTTCTTCTATCTTCGTCGATTTTAAGGTAAATGGAGTCTCCAGTTCTCATTCTGCCTTTTTTTATAATAGCCTTATGAACTATGAGACCCAGCAGCGGTTTCTGTGTATCATAAATTTCTCCTTCAAACCCATCACCCCGGAAAAACCCGGTATCACCAACCTGACCACCCGATTCTCCGTAAAAGGGGGTTACAGAAGTTATCAACTCAACATCATCCCCCTCTGACGCTTCATCAACTATTTTACCATTTTTCAGTATCGCCTTTACAACGCCGAGAGCCTCAAACTGGGTGTAACCCACAAATTCCGTTTCACCCACCTGTTTCATTATTTCCACATAAACATTTCTCTCATCAGCCTCTTTTCCACCCTTCCATGCCTCCTTTGCTCTCTTCTTCTGCTTTTCCATTTCCCTGTTAAATCCATCCACATCCACATCAAAACCCCTCTCCCTGGCTATTAACTGGGTAAGATCCAGGGGAAATCCGTATGTATCGTAAAGTTTAAATGCAAAGTCTCCCGGAATCACCCTCTCCCCTTCCTGCTCAAGAATTCTCACCTCCTCTTCAAACAGTTTCAAACCTTTTTCGAGGGTCTCACCAAACCTCTCTTCTTCTCCCTTAACCACCTGAGTAATCAGGCTGGAGGACTTTACGAGTTCGGGGTATGTGTTTCCGTAATCCTCCACTACTTGCTGACACACGTTGTAGAAAAAGGGTTTTTTCATCCCAAGTTTTCTTGCGTAGCGAAGAGCTCTCCGGATGATCCTTCTCAAAACATATCCTCTTCCCTCATTGGAGGGGAGGACTCCATCAGCAATGAGGAAAGCCACAGCCCTGGAGTGGTCAGCTATGACTCTTATTGCAGTATCGGTTTCCTCATCTTCATGATAGGCCACACCTGTGAGATCCTCTATTCTCCTGATAATACCGGAAAAGAGATCAGTATCAAAATTGTTTCTGACTCCCAGAACAATGGCGGCAAGTCTCTCAAGACCCATTCCAGTATCAATGCTGGGTCTGGGGAGAGGTGTCAGATTACCCTTCTCATCCCTGTTGTACTGCATGAAAACAAGATTCCATACCTCAAGGTACCTGTCACACTCCCCACCCACATAATCTTCTCCTGGGGGACAGGGGAAATCTTCACCCTGATCATAGATAATCTCCGAACATGGACCACATGGTCCCGTGTCCCCCATAGCCCAGAAATTGTCTTTATCCCCCATACGGTAGATTCTACTGGCAGGAATGCCTATCTCTTTTTCCCAGATTTCAAAAGCCTCATCATCCTGCTCATGGACTGTTATGTACAACCTGTCTTTATCCAGACCGATTACCTCTGTCAAAAACTCCCAGGCGTAATTTATAGCCTCCCTTTTGAAGTAGTCACCGAAGGAGAAATTACCAAGCATCTCAAAAAAAGTGTGGTGCCTTGCTGTATGCCCCACATTTTCCAGATCATTGTGCTTCCCTCCAACTCTGAGGCACTTCTGACATGAGGTTGCCCTTGTGTAACTCCTCTTCTCCTCACCAAGGAAAACTCTTTTGAACTGAACCATCCCGGCGTTGGTGAAGAGAAGTGACGGATCATCATAGGGAACAAGGGGGGAACTGGGTACGACGGTATGACCCCGCTCCTCAAAGAAGCGCAAAAACAGTTTCCTCAACTCATTTCCTGAATATCTTCTTTTCATTTGATCTCCAGATTACTCAGAATTTGTCAAAATCAAAATCGCTGGAACCTCCACCCTCCTCCTGCTCTATTTCAGCCTCCAATTCACTCCATCCTGCATCACTGGTGCCTGAAACTCCACTTGCCCTGAGTTTGAAATCATCAGGATTGGAACTCTGCCTGAGAGCCTCCTCAAAGGTAATAAGTCCCTTCTTGTAGAGGTACATCAGTGATTGATCAAATGTCTGCATTCCATAGGAGAGATGTCCCTTTGCAATGGCATCAGGTATTTCCCTTGTTCGGTCCTTATCAATGATCAGCTCCTTTATCCTCGGAGTAACTATCATAATCTCCAGAGCTGGAACCCTTCCCTTCCCATCGGCTCTTGGTACGAGCCTCTGAGCAATAACAGCTCTCAGCACCGATGCCAGCTGCAATCTCACCTGCTTCTGCTGATAAGGAGGAAATACTGAGACAATTCTGTTGATGGTTTCAGTTGCGTCAAGAGTATGGAGGGTACTCAAAACAAGGTGACCCGTTTCTGCTGCCGTCAGAGCTGTTTCAATGGTTTCAAAATCCCTCATCTCACCAACCATTATCACATCGGGATCCTGCCTGAGTGCGCTCTTGAGGGCAACGGCAAAGGAAAGTGTGTCGGTTCCCACCTCTCTCTGATTAACTATGCTTCTCTTATCCCTTATGAGAAACTCGATGGGATCCTCAATGGTGATTATGTGCTTGGTTTTCTTGCTGTTGATGTAATCAATCATAGCAGCAAGGGTGGTGGACTTTCCGCTTCCTGTGGTACCTGTAACCAATATAAGACCCCTTTCATAATCAGCGATTTTTTCCAGAACAGGTGGCAGATTCAACTGTTCAAATGTTGCCACACCGAATGGAATAACCCTCAGAACAATTCCTATTGTTCCCCTCTGCTGAAACACATTCACCCTGAATCTCCCGAGACCAGGTACACCATAGGCAAGGTCAAGTTCATGGTTCCTCTTGAACTCTTCCTTCTGAATGGGATTCATTATGCTGAGGGCCATCCTGCTAATTTCATCGGGGGTCAATCGCTTTGCATCTTTATAGGGAACAAGTTTTCCATTAATTCTGAAAGTTGGAGGCAGACCTGCCTTCAAGTGAATATCTGATGCTCCTGCACGCAGAGCTATTTTCAGTATTTCATTGAGTTCCATTTTCTTCTCCCTTTTCCTTTTCTTCCTCTATTTCGGGAAGGCGGGGCAGATTAAAGTGTTCCCTTATCATATTTTCCAGCTTCTTTGCCAGAGAAGGATTCTCCTTAAGAAATCTCTTGGCATTCTCTCTTCCCTGTCCCAGCCTTATATTTTCATAGGAATACCACGAACCACTCTTGTCGATGATCCCTATCTGCACACCCAGATCAAGTATCTCTCCCTCCTTGCTTATTCCCTCCCCATAAATGAGATCAAATTCTGCCTCCTTAAAGGGTGGTGCAAGTTTATTTTTGACAACCTTTGCCCTCACTCTGTTACCTGAACTCTCTCCGCTATCCTTTATTGTCATTATTTTTCTCACATCAATTCTTACAGATGAGTAAAACTTCAGAGCCGTACCACCCGTAGTTGTTTCAGGATTACCATACATTCCACCTATTGCTTTCAACCTTATCTGATTTATGAAGATGAGAATAGCTCTCGACTTTGAGACCGTGGCAGTTAACTTTCTGAGAGCCTGAGACATTAACCGTGCCTGAAGACCTATCTGATACTCCCCCATATCTCCCTCTATCTCAGCCCGTGGGGTCAGTGCCGCCACTGAATCAACAACTATTATGTCAACGGCACCGCTTCTGATGAGAATTTCTGCGATTTCAAGAGCCTGCTCACCCGTGTCTGGCTGGGAAATAAGGAGGGGATCTATCTGTACACCCAGATTTTTTGCATAGTGGACATCAAGGGCATGCTCAGCATCAATAAAGGCTGCTATTCCCCCCTTTTTCTGTGCTTCTGCAATGGCATGAAGAGCAAGGGTGGTTTTACCGGAGGCCTCTGGTCCGTATATCTCCACAATCCTTCCTCTTGGTAATCCTCCAACTCCCAGGGCAATATCAAGACCGAGGGAACCTGTGGAGATCACCTCCACTCTGGGGAGTTCCGCACTCCCCAGACGCATTATGGAGCCCTTCCCGAACTGCTTTTCTATCGTTGAAATTGCATAATCAAGGGCCTTTTCCCTCTCAGGTGAATCCCTGTCAATTATATTTGTGGTCTTCTTCTCCTTTGCCACTTCAACCTCCTAACTTAATTTTATTTTATTCTCTGAAAACAGTCAAATCTTTATTCTACCCTAACTTGATAAAAAATCAAGAAATTACACATCCTGGCGATACAGCGCTTCTGTAAAGCCTTTTTCATAATTTTTGTAAGTGAGCATTCACAAAGTAAAATTTTTGTGCTAAAATTTTCACAGGTTAACCAGGGAGGTGCAGCTATGTATAGAGAAAAACTGAAAGTTTTAAAAGACAGGAACTTCACCATTGCAAATTTTACTGACAAACTGATGGATTACTATGGTGAGAGGCTGACTGTCATTCTCGACACTCCTCTCAGATACAGGGTTCTTTCAATAGACAGACTGTATGCCAGCGACGCCATGAAATTTATAAACAGGGTGGGGAATTTTCTTAGGGAAGTGGGAGTTAAAAAGGGAGAAATTGTGGCTGTGGATATGGAAAACAATGTTGACATGTTTATGATAATGCTGGCAATTTTTAAAATTGGAGCTATTGCTCTCCCCATAAATTACATGCTCCGCTTCGGCGAAATTGACTACATTTTAAGGGACAGCGAGGCCAGGTACTTCATTTTTGACAGATATGTTTTTGATGAAAACATAAAGGATCTGAAAAAAATCTCCTACATCCCTCATCTCATCATGGCAGGCCCTCACGATACCACTCTGGATGATACCATAAGTCTTGATAGGGGGATAGAGTCTCAATCCACGGAGCTCTCTCCCGCAGATTTAAAACCTGACGATCCAGCAGGGATCTACTACACATCCGGCACAACGGGGAAACCGAAAGGTGCCATAGCCACAAATAAGAGTCTCATTCAGGGTCAGAAGATGGCAGGAGTTATCGTACCAACGAGGAAGGATGATCTGGGGATTTTCTCCCTGCCTTTTGCCCACATTATGGGTACTTCTGTGGCAATTCTGGGGTCATTTGCAAGGGTGAGGGGATATCAGATCAAGCATTTCAATGCACAGAGGGTTCTTGAAGTGATCACCAGACATAAGGTTACGGTCTTTGTGGGTGTCCCCGCCATGTATGGTATGCTGCTGGAAGAGTTAAGGAAAAACCCCGATAAATATGATCTTTCATCTATGAGACTATGGGCAAGTGCGGCTGATGCCATGCCTCAGGAGTACATCGACGAAATAAGAAAGTATGGGGCATTTCTGAGAATAGGACCCTTCAGAATCAAACCTCTTTTTCTTGAAGCTTATGGGATGGTTGAACTTTCCGGTATCGCAACTCTGAAAGTAACTCTTCCCTTTCTGAAGTGGGGACCTGGATGTATAGGGTGGCCTGTTCCCCCGATGAAAATAAGAATCGTTGACGAGAATGGTAAGCCCCTTCCACCGGAAAAGGAAGGAGAGGTTGTGGTAAAGGGACCTGGAGTAACCAAGGGATACTGGA
>JALSQH010000255.1 GCA_026985515.1 bacterium | reverse complement strand
AGGCGGGCATCTATGGTTTTACCAGAACCGCTTCACTTGAACTTCAGAGATATGGAATAACTGTCAATGCCATAGCACCCATTGCTTACACGAGAATGACGGAGGATCTTCCATTATTTCAGGCTCTCAATAAGGAAGAGTATGCCCCTGAAAACATTTCACCCATGGTGGTTTTCCTTGCATCTGATCTCGCTGCTGATATCACCGGAAGAATCTTTGCTGTGGAAGGTGGAAAGATCTACGAGTTCTATATGGCACAGACATCCGGTGTGTACAAGAATGTTTTACAGGAAGGGAAGTGGACACCGCAGGAAATAAAAGAAAAGTTTGAGGAGATTACCAGGAAAGGGTGATTGACACCAGGGAGGGGATTTTCCCCTCCTTTTTCAAAATGTTTATGCCTCCCCATAGGGCATGAGATTTGAGAAGTGAAAATTTAATGGGTGTGTTTCTTCCCTGATGGGTGAAGGTCCTTTCTTTGAAAGCTTCTACCATTTTCTTCTCAAATAAATCTCTGCTCTCTGTCACTCCGCCCGAGAGAACTATTCCCTCAGGTTCAAGGATATTTACCACGCTGGCTATCCCCCATCCGAGGTACCTGCCCATTATTTCAAAGGCTTTTACAGCAGTTTCGTCACCTTCTACAGCAAGAGTATAAACTTCTTCAGAAGTTTTAACATCTTTTTTACCACCAAGTCGTTTATAACTTTTTACAATTCCGCTCCCAGATGCGTAGGCTTCCAGACACCCCCTTCTCCCGCATCCACACATTTCTCCTTCTGGATGTATGAGTATGTGACCGATTTCTCCTGCTCCTCCACCACTTCCCCTCACTAACTTACCATCTATAACAATTCCGCTCCCGATGCCTGTTCCAATGGCCAGGAATATGAAGTTCATCCATTTCTTTCCATATCCCTTTTCCAGTTCTCCAAGGGTTTGTAGATTCACATCATTTTCAACTATTATTTTTCTTCCAAGCCCACCTTTTATGAGAGTATCTTTCAGCTCCAGGTTTTTCCACGCGGGTATGTTGGGAGAGGTGAGAAGAGTATCTTTTTTGTGATCATACTCCCCGGGGATACCCAGAATTACTGTATCTGGCAGAGGATATTTGTGGAAGAAATTTCTTATGTGTTCAATTAGCCTGTTAACATTCTCCGCCTTTTTCGTTGGAAAGATTTCTCTTTTTACCTTTAATTGTCCCTTTTTTTCTTCATAAAGTAAGTGGATTTTGATTGATGTTCCACCAACATCAATTATGAGAAATGTTTTCATCTCCTGTGGAGGAAGAACTGGATTGTTTCGCCGAGCCCCTCTCTCAGTCTCCATCGGGGTTCCCATCCCAGGACCCTTTTTGCAATGGAATTATCTATGGCACTTCTTCTCAGCTCACCGGGAATTGGATCATCATATATGGGTTTCTCTTTATAGTTGAGTAGCGAGGCTATTTCACTGAAGAGTGCGTTAACAGATGTTTCTCTACCAGTACCAATGTTTATACCTCCCACAAAGTCTGAACTCAGTGCTCTGAGGTTGGCTTCAGCAACATCTTTAACAAACACGAAGTCCCTGGTCTGTTCACCGTCGCCATAGATTCTGGGAGTTTTACCTTCCAGAATCCTTGAAATGAAGATTGCAACAACACCAGCTTCACCTGATGGATCCTGCCTGGGACCATAAACATTTGCATACCTCAGTGCTATGTATGGAATTTCATGGATGTAGTAATAATTGTACAGGTACATTTCGCCTGTTACCTTTGCGGTTCCATAGGGACTTGTTGGTTTGGGTGGGTGATCTTCCGGTGTGGGAATTTTTTCTGTTTCCCCATACATTGCGCCACCTGATGAGGCAAATATTACCTTTTTTCCGTTAACTTCCCTGAATGCTTCTAACAGATTAACCATTCCAAGTATATTGATTTCTGCATCTTCCACAGGATGGTCAATTGAGTATCTCAAATTTATCTGGGCAGCATGGTGATTCAGAATTTCTGGTTTAAAATCTCTGAAAATTTTCTTTATTTTCCCGCTTCTAATGTCAATTTTTTCAAATTTTGCACCATCCGGGATATTTTCTTCCTTGCCAGTTGATAGATTGTCAATAATTAGTACCTCATGGCCTTCAGAAAGGTATGCCTCTGCCACATGAGACCCAATGAAGCCAGCTCCACCAGTTAAGATTATCCTCATAAACTATACTCCTCTTTGAAGTATCTGATTGTTCTTTTCAATCCCTCTTCAAGAGGTATTCTGGGTTCCCACCCGAGAATCTTTTTTGCCCTTGTTATGTCAGGTCTTCTCACTCTGGGATCATCCTGGGGTAGGGGATGAAAAGTTATTTTACTCTTGCTACCGGTTAATTTTAAAACAATTTTTGCAAGATCGATTATTCTGTACTCTTCTGGATTCCCAATGTTTACCGGTTCATGATAATCTGTCTGGAGAAGTTTGACCACTCCTTCAACAAGATCGTCAACATAGCAGAAACTTCTCGTCTGCGTTCCATCTCCATAAACTGTGAGGTCCTCTCCTCTCAGTGCCTGATAAATGAAATTTGGAACCACTCTTCCATCATTGGGTTTAATGCGGGGACCATAGGTGTTAAATATTCTCACTATCCTTATGTTTACACCATGATTTTTATAATAAGCCATTGTCAGGGCTTCAGCGAATCTCTTTGCCTCGTCGTAAACTCCACGGGGACCAATGGGATTCACATTCCCCCAGTATGTTTCAGGCTGAGGATTTACAAGGGGATCACCATAAACTTCAGATGTTGATGCCAGAAGAAAAACTGCTTTCTTATCCTTTGCAAGCCCCAGAGCTTTATGTGTTCCAAGAGCACCAACCTTTAAAGTCTGGATGGGGTATCTCATATAGTCCACCGGGCTGGCGGGAGAGGCAAAATGAAGAACATAATCCACTCTCCCGGGGACATGAATGTAGTTTGTTGCATCTATGTGCATGAAAACGAAATTCTCTTTCCCGAAAAGGTGCTCAATGTTTTTTATACTTCCGGTTATCAGATTGTCAAGCACATATACCATCAGTCCCTGCTTCACAAAGTAATCTGCAAGGTGTGAACCAAGGAATCCAGCTCCACCGGTTATGACAACGGTTTCTCTGCTCATTTTATCTTCTCTCCATTTATAACTGGTGGTCTTCCTATTGCATAGTAAGTAAATCCGTACTCTTTCATTGTTTCAAGCTTGTAGAGGTTTCTTCCATCAAATATGACTGGTTTTTTCATCAGAGATTTCATCCTTTCAAAATCTGGATTGCGGAATTCATTCCACTCGGTAACTATGAAGAGAGCGTCAGCTTCCTTCAATGCATCATAGGGTGTTTCTGCGTATGAAATTTTATCGCCAAAAATTTCTCTGGCTGTCTTCATTGCTTCAGGGTCAAAGGCAGTTATGGTCGCTCCTCTTTCCAGGAGCATGTTGATTATTGTGATGGACGGTGCCTCCCTCATATCATCGGTCCTTGGTTTGAAGGCAAGTCCCCACACTGCAAAATGTTTCTTCTCAAGACTCCCAAAGTGTGCGACGGCTTTTTCCACAAGCTTTTTCTTCTGCCGTTCATTTACATGGTCAACTGCTTTTATGAGTTCAGGTTCGTACCCCCTTTCTTCCCCCATTTTTATTATTGCTCTTATATCCTTTGGAAAACATGATCCACCATATCCAACACCCGGGAAGAGAAAGAGGAAACCAATTCTTCTGTCAAACCCCATACCTTTTCTCACCAGTTCAACATCTGCTCCAACCTTTTCACAGAGATTGGCAATCTCATTGATAAAGGAAATTTTGGTTGCGAGCATTGCATTTGATGCATATTTGGTCATTTCAGCACTTTCAGGGTCCATAATTATTATGGGATGTTCGGTTCTTACGAAGGGTGCATAGAGCTCTTTGAGAATTTTCTCGGCTTTTTCCGATTCCACACCAATTATTATCCTGTCGGGTTTCATAAAATCTTCAATTGCCGCTCCTTCTTTGAGAAATTCGGGGTTGGACGCCACGTCAAAAGGAAAATCGGTGTATCTGGAAATTATTTCCTTGATTTTTTTCTGTGTTCCCACGGGGACGGTGGATTTTGTGACAATCAGTTTATATCCATTCATATTTTTTGCGATTGTTTCGGCTGCCTCAAAAACATACTCAAGATTTGCACTTCCATCAAGGGATTGAGGGGTACCGACGGCTATGAAGATTATGTCTGATTTTCTGACCGCCTCACCAATATCTGTTGTGAAGGAGAGTCTCTTCTCTTTCACATTTTTTTCGATCAACTCTTCCAGACCAGGCTCATATATGGGGACCTTTCCCTCATTTAGCATGTCGATTTTTTCTTTAATTTTATCTGTACATATAACATCATTTCCACTGTCAGCGAGACATGTCCCAACAACTAATCCCACATACCCTGTGCCAATAACAGCAATTTTCATTCTTTAACCTCGCTTTTTGTCAATACATTTTATATAATTTTAAGGAAAATAACAAACGGAGTCTGGTTATGAAAGACAGGATTATCGAAGGGGAAAGGGCGAGCGTTATTCTTGTTCATGGTTTTACGGGTACCCCTTCGGAGATGGAGTATGTGGGCAGTGAACTCAACCGGAGAGAGGGATGGAGAGTGGTAATACCATGTTTGCCCGGTCACTGTACCACTCCTTATGATCTTGAGAAGATTGAAAGAAGTCAGTGGATCAGGAAGGTGGAAAGTGTTTATATTGAAGAAAGGGAAAAGATTGAAAAAGTATTTATCGCTGGTCTATCTATGGGTGGACTTATTACCCTTAATCTGGCAATGAAGTACAGAAGTATTCCTGCTATTGTCACAATTTCAATTCCCATGAAGTTGAAAAACAGAGTGACGGATAGTTTTTTAAAATTTCTTGCAGTTTCAGGTATTAAACCTCCATATCATCATGAGAAAAAGGAAAGGGATATTCATTTCCCCCCTCCAGATTTGGAGTTTGATGATTACAGATGGATGCCACTCTCTGCTGTTGTGGAGCTGTACAGATTGATTCTTGAGACAAAGTTACACCTGAATTATGTAACGAATCCAGTTCAAATCTTTCATTCCCTGAAGGATAACACCGCTCATCCCGAGAGTGCAAAAATTATTTACAACAGAGTATCCTCGAAAGTGAAAGAACTGGTATATTTCCACGATTCCTACCATGTTATCCCCCTTGACATAGACAGGGAATGCCTGATAAGGAAAATGATAAATTTTTTTAAGAGATTTTTGTGAGCTTACTCCTTTACAGGTATTCCATACTTTTCAATCCGGTAGCGGAGGGTGGGTCTGGTGAGTCCCAGGAGTCTCGCTGCCTTTGATACATTATAGTTACTTTTTTTCAGCGCCTCAATGATGAGCTGTCTTTCAAGTTCCTCAAGCATTACTCCTTCATCGGGAAGATGGAAGTCGATTTTTCCTATTTTCCCCTCATATGCTGGGGTCTGCTCCACGAGTTCGGGAGGAAGATGTGAAAGGGTGATCTTATCTTCTGCGATGATGCATGCTCGTTCAATGACATTTTGAAGCTCTCTAACATTTCCTTTCCAGTGATACTTTTTGAAAACTTCTTCCACCTCAGGCGTCAGTTCCGGTGGATGTTTCCCTAATTCCGAAGAATACTTTTTTATGAAGTACCTTGCAAGGGTAATTACATCGTCGCCCCTTTCTCTTAAAGGGGGAAGCTTTATTGTGAAAACATTGATCCTGTAGAAGAGATCCTCCCGGAATTTTCCCTCTTCAACCAGTTTTCTGATGTCTTTATTGGTGGCCGTTATCAATCTGAAGTCAGCTGAAACGGGAGTAGTTGATCCAAGTGGGTAGAACTGCTTTTCCTCAATTACTCTGAGGAGTTTTGCCTGGAGAGATAAGGGCATCTCAGCGATTTCATCTAAGAAAAGAGTTCCTCCTGATGCAATTTCTATCTTCCCCTTTCTTTTTTCTTCTGCTCCTGTAAATGCTCCCTTTTCATGCCCGAATAATTCACTTTCAAGCAGAGTTTCCGGTATGGATGCACAATTTATGGCAATAAAAGGACCTTTTTTGCGGGGTGATGAGAGATGTATGGCTCTTGCAAAGAGTTCTTTTCCCGTTCCACTTTCTCCCAGTAAAAGCACCGGGGCAGGAGTGGGTGCAACCTGTTTTGCCAGTTTTATAGCTTCACGGAGGGGGAGAGAATTCCCCACAATATCTCCAAACTCTTTTCCTTTTCTGAATTCTTCAAAGAAATATTCAGCTTTTCTTCTTTCTTCTATCAGCTCAAGAATACGTCCTATTCGTAATTTTATTTCTTCCACCTTAAATGGTTTTGTTATGTAATCCTCTGCCCCTTTTTTTATTGCTTCAACGGCGGAGTCAATTGTACCGTAGGCTGTGAGAATTACCACGGGAAGGTCAGGTTCCCTATTTTTTATTTCCTGAAGAAGGGCCATTCCATCCATACCTGGCATTTTTAGATCAGTAATTATCAGGTCAGGATTCTCCTCTTCTACAATTGTTAATGCCTCTTCCCCCGTTCCTGCAGAAAGAGGAATGGTGTCCATTTCAGAAAGGATAAGCTGAAGAATTTTTCTCAATTTTGGTTCGTCGTCAACTACCAGGACTTTTTTCATCGGTGACACCTGGAAGGATGATTGTAACCTCAGTCCCCCTGTTTTTTTCACTCCTTACAAAAACATTTCCCCGATGTTTCTTAACAATGTCATAAACAATTGCAAGCCCCATCCCGGTTCCTGTTTCTTTAGTGGTGAAAAAGGGTTCAAAAATCCTTTCAATTGTTTCCTCTTCAATACCTTTACCGTTATCTCTGACAATTAATTTTACATGATCCTCTTCTTTTTTGCATTCTATTTCTATTTTCAGCTCCCGCTCCTCACTTTTTGCCTCGTAGGCATTGGTAAGAAGGTTTGTGATTACATGTGTAAAGAGGTCCACATCAATGAGTGCTTCTCCATCTTCGCATTTTCTGACTACTTCAGCATCGTGACTGCTCTCCCACAGTGTGACAGCTCTTTCAACAATGTCTGAAAGTTTAATTTTTCTGAGTTCGGGTTCCTTTGTTCTTGCCAGCATCATGAATTCCTTTATCACATTGTCCAGTCTTTCTGTCTCACTGATGATAAAGTCCAGAAGTTCATTTTTACCGATTTTGCTTCTCAGAAGTTCTGCGGATGAGTGAATAATCCCGAGGGGATTTTTCAGTTCATGGGCTATTGTGGCGGAAATTTTTCCAAGGTAGGCAAGTTTCTCCTGCCTCGATAGTTCCTCATAGGTTTTTCGCAGTTGTTCCCTTGTCTCACGAAGGGTTTCCACCATTTCGTTGTAGAGATTCAGCAGTTCCCCCAGCTCATCCTTTTGATTTTTCAAGATTTTTATTTTGATAGGTTCCTTGCTCCTCTTGCTTTCCTCCATTCCTTTTCGGAGCATCTGAATGGGTTGCAAAAGCAGGTCGGTCACCATGTAGGAAAGCAATCCCAGGGAAAGAATAAGAAGTAGTGTAACATACAGTAACCTTTTTAAAATTTTCTGGTGGAGTGCTGAAATTTCCCTTTCAGAGAAGTAAATTGTTGCCTCACCAATGTTTTTCACATAGCATCCTTTATCTTCGCCAAGGAAATAGGGGTTTTTCTCTTCCTTAAAGAAGATCTCTTTTTTAATTGTAAGTTCCCCCTTTTTACCCACCTTCACCATAATTTTTCCATCACGGGAGTTTACAGTTACCCCTGTGATTGGAGTGAATTTGATGTACTGCTCAATTACGCTTCTGATTCCTTCGAAATTTCCTATGTAAAGTGGATATGAAAGGTCATCACTCAATCTTATGGCGATTTCTTCTGCACTTTTTCTGAACCGGGAAAAGAGTGCACCTGTGACATCATGATAAATGAGAGAGGAGGTTATTATGATTGCAAGAAAAATACTTCCCGTCACAAGAAGAAGAATCTTTGTTCTGAATCTCATTTTAACCTCAAACCATCAAGACTTTTCAACACATCGGGATTGATTTTCCATCTGTTACCAAGAGTATAGTTCACCGCTATTTCAGATGGGGGATAAAAAATTTTCCCGTAACATCCGCCTTTTATTATTTTCCCCAGCATCACACCTGTTTCTCTATATGGAATATGGATGGCAAAAAGTGCTCCCTCCTGAACGAACCATCTGTTATATCCTATGGCAACAATATGTCTTTTAACAGATTCCTTGAGAATAAACGTGACTGTGGCGGGATTAATGAGTGAGGGATCTGGCAGGATGAGAAGTGCGGAGTAATTTTCCACCATCCCCATACGTAATGGAAGTTGTGATAGGTCAGTTAATTCTATCCCTTCTATATTTACACCACTCTTTTCAGCTGTTTTCACTACATTTTTTATGTAAGCAGGTGAGTTGGGAGTGAAAAAAAGGGAGAATTTCTTTATCTTCATTTTCTCCCTTATCAATTTCAGACCTCTGATTATCCTTTCCGGGGATTGTTCTATTCTTATTCCACAAATTTTACTCCGGGTGGTTTTTATTGATTCGGGATCTTCCACCAGAGCGAAGAAAATTTCTTCATCTTTACCGTATCTGATGAAATAATCAACTGCTTTTTTCCCGAGAGCAATCCAGGGTGTATATAAGAATATATCCTGGGGTTCATCCTCTATGGCCTCAACATGAATATGATTTCCCAGAACTTTCTCCATACCCTCAATAACTTCGAAGTAGGGTTTTATCTTTGCCGATATGAGAACGAGTGGTTCAGAGATAAGCGGGGAGACAGGAAGAAGAAGGAAAGTTATTACAAAAAAGCACTTTTTTACCATCTGTATGTGAAAATCCATTTTATCTCCCTGGCTGGAGGAGGAAGTGATTCCTTATAAGCAGGATAGTCTGAGTTAAATATGTTTGTTACGATAATTTGCTGATCAATTTTGTCTGCGATTTTCACCCTCCCTATAAATTCCCCTCTTAACCATGAGTTGAGGTTCTTTCCAGTGGAGAGAAAATCCTGAAGGATGAGATTCATCGATAGATTTCCTTTCTCCAGTCTCAGGTTGCTCTGTATTTTGAGGGGAAAAATTTCAGGATTTTTTCGTGAAGTGTAATCGGCATCCAGTGAAAATCGCATCCCTTTTTTCAACTTTATTTCACCATTTACTGTTACTCCCCACCACTGTTCCGGGGTGGAATTGAATATCCTGAAATATCCATTTTCAATACTGTTTACTATCCTGTCCAGATATCTGTTGTAATACAGGGAAATGCCTGCTGAAAATAAACCTTCCCTGTAGAGAATATCCTCAGAAATGGTTTCAATTTTCTCCGGTCTTTTAGCACAGTCAACAATCTCTGTAACCTGCTGTTTTACAAGGGAAATTCCGAGAAGAGTTTTGTCTATCTTTTCCGGCGTACTGTATGAAACTCCCCCCATTGTTTTGGATGAAAAATTTCCATATCTGAAAACAATTGATGCAAATGGACTCAACACAACCGGATAAATTCCCTGTTTGTGTATTCTCAAACCACCCATCATTGCCATATTTTTCCATATAGTCGAAGCCTGCACATAAATTGAGTGAGTCCAGATCCTTTCCCTTTCAGAAAAAATTCTGTATCTTTTTCCTGTCAGAATACCGCTACCATTTACAAAGGAATTTTTTATCTGGTATGATTCAACAATTCCCAGGTTGAGATTAGCAAATTTATTGAGAGGAAGAACTGCGTTAATGTCTATGCCGGTACTTCTGCTGTTTTCAGTGTCAACAATTGCACCATTAAAAGGGGTGAGAGAAGTTTGTCTGAAAAGCGGTGTATTGCTTTTTATATTTACCTTCTTGTAAAAAAACTTCGCTGTTACCTGATTGTTGCCTGTATAAAACTGCTTCCTGAGTATGAAAATTGAGAAAGGTTTTTCCATATGTCCACTCTTTATAAGAGGCATGGAGCTGAATGGTGAAATGGAAAAATTTCTCCTGCTGTCACTTATCAGTATTTCCCCGGAAAGGAAGGGGGTGGAGCCTTTTATAAAGAGTGATCCAAAAAAGTCATCAGCATCGGTAATGGAGAAAGTTCTGGTTGATAAGATATTACCCGGTGAGGATAGTGATCCCCCCGGTTTGATAAGCAATGGATATTTGCCTGGAAGTCTGTTGATCTCCTTTCCATAGTGTCCATCCAGGGAAGCGATGATCTGCACATGTTTTTTGTTAATGCCCATTGATAGAGAATTTCCGCATCTTCCATAACTTGAGCAGTAGAATTTTTCATTGCTGAATAGTTGCCCTTCTCTCGTGTTTATGTTTATCACTCCTCCAGGTGCGTTGAAACCCCATATTGATGTGAATGGTCCATAGATTATTTCGACCTGCTTCACCGGTGAGATGGGAATTTCGTAACTTAGGGGTGATGGTATTTCATAAATGGGAATTCCATCAATCATCAAAAGCATACCATTTTTCATTCCACGAAAGTAAAAGTTGATGGTATCTGGTTCATGTTTCACCTGGAAGGTGGGCAGGAGGGACAGAATGTCTGCGAGGTTGAGGGCACCCTCCTGCTGAATGGCTGATTGTTTTATAATTACTGTTCTGGATGGCGTTGCCCACAGAGGCAGTGGAGTTCGTGTCAGGGTAACTATTTCACGGTTTTCTCCGATGAAGTAGATTTCTTCTTCAGCGGGCAGATGCCTTCCCACCAGGGTGAGCAGAATTATCAGGTAGAGGATTTTATTTTTTCCCATTTTTTCTGGAGAAAAGTGTTGTAAATTTTTTCCACCTTATCTGCAATAACGATAAATTCGGGGATTATCTCCTCTCTTCCTTTCCAGATTCCTCCCGCAATAATGTTGACCACCCTGTTTTTCAGTCTCACAGGAATCAGACATACCTGATCAGGAATTTCAGCATGGGCTGTGAGGGAAAATACTTTTCTTGCCAGTTTCCCTATTTTCGGGGTCCCAATGTAGACGCTTTTGCCCTCAATTACTGTTGTGATCATTCCATTATCGGATTCCAGGGGAATCGCAATCTCTTTGCCAAATATTTCTATCCTGTTTCCAAAGACTATGAGAATAATGGGATTTTTCATAAAAAGCTCCGAAGTTTTCAGGAGTGCCTCCAGTACTTCCCGTGAATTTTTAGCCTCACTTATTTTTCTTTTACCTTCAGGGATTGTTTCGATCTTTTCTGGAATTGATTCCCTGTAGAATTTTTTCTCTGGGATGGGGATACCGAATGCTGAGTATATTTTTCTCAGGGTAACTTCCGGGATGGAATAAGCTTTTACAATTAATCCAGTTTTGTATGTGATATTTGCCATTGTTTTTCTATCGGTGGGATCAAGCATGGCTGTTTTTAAAAAGCGTGGGGTTCTTTCCCATGGGTACACAGGGTATTCTTCCATTATTTCGGGGAAAAGAGGCCTTACCGGATTGATGTAAAGTTCAGGAGGGATGGGTTCAACTCCAAATCTGATGCTGAGCGCTTTGTTGAGCATGACATCAGAGATGATTTTCTCCTCAACCAGCACCCTGCCAAGCCTCTTACCTGAAATAATCTGATTGAGAAGAGCCTTCTGAAGGTCATCCCTGGTAATGAAACCTTTTTCAAGTAAAATTCTTGCTAAAAGAGGCATCTGGAAAAAATTTTCCCTGTCTGTTTTAATGAAATTATGAAGTGGAGAAGGTTTCTTTTAATTCTCATCCTCCTGTTCCTTGCCACAATTCCAGATGTTCACCACTTTCACGAGCTTGATCTTGGTGTTAATCCTCGTTTACAATTGCAAAAACATCGGGTAGATACCGGAATTTCTCATTTACATCAAGGCCGTATCCAACCAGAAACCGGCTATCCTCAAGCTCAAACCCCAGAAAGTCAGCGGTGATTTCCTTCCGGTTGGTTTTTCTGTCAATCAGGGCACACAGTTTGACTGATCTTGCTCCCCATTTAATCAGTTGATTTTTAATGACGTGTGCTGTGAGACCTGTGTCAAGGATATCCTCTACGAGGAGAATATCTTCATTTTTTATGCTTATTGAGGGTGTGTATACAACTTCCACACTCCCCGAGCTTCTGTCTCCAATGTAACTTGATGCTCTTACGAAGTCTAACTTCATGGGAATTGAAATGTTTCGAACAAGGTCAGCCATGAAGATGAAAGCCCCTTTTAATATTCCAATCACAACTATTTCCCTGTCACCATAAAATTCAGATATTTCTCTTCCCAGTTCTGCAACTCTTTTCTCAATTTCTTTCCTGTCAATTACCTTTTCAAGTCTCATCAGCAGTCTGACCTCTCCATTTTTGAAAGATTAACCAGTCCTGCAGGGGTTATTTTCAATTCAGGAATAACGCTCAATGAGAGGAAAGAAAGGGTAACAAAGGGATCAGGAAGGTGGGTGCCAAGTTTCCTCGCTGCTGAATTCAATTTTTCCATTTTTTCTGCAACACTTACTGCTGGCAGGTCTGAAACAACCCCTCCAACGGGGAGGGGAAACTCTGCTAAAATTCTTTTATTCTCAACGACCACCATGCCTCCACCCATCTCCCTTACTCTGTTGCCTGCAAAAGCCATATCCTCATCGTTGACCCCTGAAATTATGAGATTGTGTGTATCGTGGGCGTATGTTGAAGCTATGGCTCCCCTCTTCAGGCCAAGTCCCTTTACGAGTCCAACGGCTCTTTTTCCCCTCCCGGTGTATCTGTCTATCACTGCAATTTTGTTGAGGTCCCTTTCCGGATCAGCAACGATCTTCCCATCTTTTCTGGAAGGTTCAATTTTTATTTCTCTGGTTATGATCTGATCAGGAATTATTTCTATGGCCCTGACCATATTTTTATCACAGCTGTAGATAAAATCCTCCTTCCTCAGCAGAGGAAGTTTAACGCTTTTTGCCACATATGATGGAATGGATGGTTTAGGTGGCTGATAGAAATACCCCTTTTCTGCATCATAGACTATTTTTCCATTTTTTATGGTAACTGAAACCCTGAAATCATCGAGATCCTCAAGAATCACAAGGTCGGCGATTTTTCCTGGAGCCACAATCCCTCTATCTGTAAGCTGCATGTAGATGGCAGGGTTAAATGTTACCATCCGAATCAGCAGATAGGGGTCAAGATTATACTTTTTTCTGGCCCTCCTCATTATCCTGTCAATATGTCCTTCCCTGAAAAGCTCTGTGGGTAAGAGGTCATCACTTACAAGACTTATTCTGTCAAAGTTGTACCTGTTTACCACACCGGGAAGAATGTCAAGATTTTTGGCGGCACTACCTTCTCTGATCATCACCATCATTCCACGAGAAATCTTTTCCAGAGCCTCGTCTACCCGGGTTGATTCATGGTCAGAACCAATTCCTCCAATCAGGTATGCATTGAGTGCTTTTCCTGATACGAGGGGTGCATGACCATCTTTTATCCTTTCCCACGCAGCAGCTAATTTCCCCCATACTTCACGGTCACCGTTTATTACGCCGGGAAAGTTCATCATCTCCGCCAGTCCTAAAACCTTTTCGCTGGAAAGAAGTTCCCTTATCTCCTCTTCTCCAATTTCATTCCCGTAAATATCCCACAATTTTATTGCGGGAACACAGGATGGAACGAGAAAGAAAATATCAATGGGTGATAGTTGTGAGTTTTTTATAAAAAACTTTATACCCCTCTTTCCCAGAGCATTTCCTATTTCATGAGGATCGGTGATGATTGTGGTTGTGCCATGCTTCGCCGCTTCTGCGCCGAAGAAGGAGGGTAGCAGGTGAGAACTTTCAATGTGAATATGGGCATCTATAAACCCGGGCGTCAAAAATTTACCTTTGCAGTCCAGTGTTTCTTCCCCTTCATAATCCTTTCCTGTCCCTGCGATTATTCCATTTTTTATTGTCACATCTGAATTCAGTATCTCACCCCTGAAAAAATCCACAATTCTGCAGTTTGTAAGAAGGATATCGCCCTTTTTCTCCCCCCTTGCCACAGCCAGAATTTCTTTTATCTTTCTGTAACCGGGATACTTCAACTCTTTACCTCCTCTGCAAGTAGTGGGCAAAGAAGAAGAGCGGCACTGATTGCTACATTGTAGGAATTTATTTTGCCTTTCATCGGGATATTTACCACCACATCTGAAAGTTTCATTACTTTTTCCGGAATTCCGTGTCCCTCATTTCCGAGTATAAAGGCTCTTTTCTCAAAACTGGTTGAAATTGTAAAGGGCTTATCCCCCACAGTTGAGGTGGAAATGAGTTTGAAATTTTCCTTTCTTAACAACTCCAGTGTTTCTTCTGGTTTCCCTGCTACAAAAAAAGGTGTCCTGAGAATGCTACCCATACTTGCCCTGACAACCTTTTCATTGAAAGGCGAGGCAGAATTTTCAGTCAGAATCAGTGAAGCCTCGTTGCCTTCAGCCAGTCTCATGATTGTGCCAACATTGCCTGGATCCTGAACATCGTAGAGGAAGATAATGTTTTTTCTTGTAAGTATATCCTTCAGAGTGTATTGAAACCTCTCGCCAACCACCATTACACCCTGATCCTCTGCAACAGGTGAAAATTTTTCAAGAATCACCCTGGTAACTTTCAGGACCTTTTCCGTATAACTCCTTTCCATTTCTTCAAGTTTTCGCAGGAGAGATTTCTCATTTTTCTCTATCAGACGTGAGGGAGCGTAGAGGATATATCTGAAATTTCTTCCCGAGTCGATAAATTCGCGAAAGAGATTTATCCCTGGCAGGAAAAAAATATTTTCCTCTCTTGCAACCTTCCTGTGGGTATATGCCTTCCTCAGCAATCTTATCCTGTCATTTGAGACACTTCTAATTTCCACTGAATCCCCCGAAAATATGTAGATGATTGCACTTCACCTTTAAAATTATAGTTTATTGTTGCAGTTTTGCAAGATTTTGCTTTAAAGTTATAATTGAGAGCAATGGCTGGAAAACTCTACATTGTCTCAGTCCCTATAGGAAACCCTGAGGATATTACTCTCAGAGCAATAAAGGTTCTGAAGAGTGTTGACCTGGTGGTGTGTGAAGAACTAAAAGAGGGAAGGAAGCTTTTGAATTCACTTGGTATTCCTACCCCAATTGATAATCTCAATGAGCACAATGAGGATGCAAGGACACCTGTTTTCATAGAATTTCTCAAGAATGGGAAATCCATTGCTCTCATAAGCGATGCAGGTACCCCCCTTTTTGAAGACCCGGGGAGGAAATTTGTGGAGAGGGCAATTGAAGAGGGAATAGAGGTGACGGCTGTTCCAGGTCCTTCCTCACTGATGGCAGCTCTCGTTGTGAGTGGAATTGATTTTAAGAGATTTTTTTATTATGGATTACTCCCCAGAAAAAAGGAGGAGAGGAGAAAGGCTCTTAAAAAACTTCTCTCCTTCAAGTATCCCATTGTTTTTATGGATACACCTTATCGCCTGATCTCTGTTCTTCATGACATAAAAAGAGTCTTTGGCCCCGCAAGGAGAGTGGTTGTTGCATGTGATTTAACAACTGAAAATGAGTTTATCTTCAGAGGAAGAGTAAAGGATGCCCTCAATTATTTCAGGGAGCATGACAGAAAGAGGGAATTTGTTATCATAGTTGATAAAAGGAGAGATTAGTAATACAATTTTAAACTGGAAACCCCGAAAGGAGAAGAAGATGTACAGGTCAAAAATAGTGGGTACCGGTTTTTATGTACCTCCCAGAGTTGTTACCAATCATGATCTTGAGAAGTTGATGGATACCTCTGATGAGTGGATTCAGCAGAGGACAGGAATTAAAGAAAGACACTATGTTGAAGATGGAGTGGGTGCTGCTGATCTTGCCTATGAAGCTTCAAAAAGGGCACTCCAATCGGCGGGAATGAAGCCTGAAGATATTGATTTCATTGTCTTTGCAACACTTTCTCCAGATTATGCCTTGCCCGGATCAGGCGTCCTGCTGCAGCATTACATTGGAGCAAGGAATGTGGGAGCCATTGATATAAGGGATCAATGTACCGGATTTCTCTATTCTCTCATGGTGGCTGATAATGCCATAAGGGTGGGCCAGTACAAAAATGTCCTTGTGGTTGGTGCTGAGGTGCATTCTACAGGACTTGATTTCTCCACAGGGGGAAGAGATGTAACGGTCCTTTTTGGTGATGGGGCGGGTGCAGTTATTCTTACAGCCACTGAGGAGAAAAATAAAGGTATTCTTTCGACTCATCTTCATGCTGAGGGGAAATACTTTGATAAACTATGGACTGAATGGCCGTCAAGCAAGCGCATTCCAAGGATTACTCATAAGATTCTTGATAATGGAGGTCACTATCCTTATATGGACGGACAGTTCGTTTTCAAACATGCTGTAAAGAGGATGGTTGAGGTTATAAATGAGGCTCTTGAATTTAATGGGTATACTGTGGAGGATATAGGCATGGTAATTCCCCATCAGGCCAATCTCAGGATCAATCAGATGGTTGCGAGGAAGATGGGCATACCTGATGAGAAGATGTACAACAACATTCACAAATATGGAAATACCACTGCCGCCACCATTCCCATAGCCCTGACTGAGGCACTGCAGGAGGGAAAGATAAAGGATGGGGATCTTGTAATAATGGCTTCATTTGGAGCGGGGTTCACATGGGCATCAGCGGCAATGATCTGGTAGGTGCCGGTGTTTCTTTCAGAATCAGAGAGGCTGAGCCTGCTGATTTAAAGGAGATTTACTCCATTGAGAAACGTTCATTTTCAGATCCATGGACTCCTTCTCAGATACTCTTTGAAATTGTTTACAGATATTCAAAGGGTTTCGTCATTGAGATTGAAGGCAGAGTGGTTGCTTTCATTTTTGCCATGATTGTTTCAGATGAAGCTCACATCGGTGATTTCGCTGTTGATCCGGACTTTCGCAGGAGGGGACTGGGAGAAAAGCTTCTGCGGTATTTTCTTGATTTTGCGAAAGAGAGGGGTGTTAAAAGGGTGGTACTTGAAGTGAGAAAAAGCAATCTTCCTGCAAGGGGATTATATGAAAAGTGTGGCTTCAGAGAGGTGGGGGTCAGGAAGAGGTATTACAAAAACGGCGAAGATGCAATTGTTATGGAAAGGGTGCTGGAGAATGAAGGTTAGAATTGCTTTTAATGAAATGCTGGGAGAAAAATTTTTCCGTTTAAGGATGGTGGCGCCGCAGAGATTTGACGCAGAGCCGGGACAGTTTGTAATGGTAAGAGTTTCCGAGTACCGTGACCCTTTTTTACCGAGACCTTTCTCCATTGCCGATGTGAATGAAAACAGGGTGGATGTCATATATGAAGTCAGGGGAAGGGGGACCGGCATTCTATCCCGGTGGGAAACAGGTACTGAACTTCTTATTACAGGACCTCTGGGAAATTCTTTTCCCTTTCCTGAGCAGGGGGAAAGCGTAATAATAGTTGCCGGGGGAATAGGAATTCCGCCTCTCTATTTCTTTACAAAGAGATTGATAAAAAAAGGGTTTCAAAGAAGGAAGATTTTTTTCTTCTATGGGGCGAGAACGGGCGAGAGTCTTATTTTGAAGAATGAGCTAAAAGAGATGGGTGTCAATCTTTTCTTCTCAACAGATGATGGAAGTGAAGGATTTCATGGTCTTATTACGGATCTTCTCATTGATGAGATTGGAGATATTCCTCTTCCTGCGAGGGCCTATGCTGTAGGTCCAAATGCAATGATGTCGGGTGTTGTGGAAATCACGAGAAATCTCAGGATACCCTCCTATGTGTCTCTTGAAACCACCATGGCGTGTGGCATAGGAATTTGTCTGGGTTGTACTGTGAAACCAAAGGAAAAGTATTTCAGGAAACTTGGTTACCTGAAGGTTTGTAAGGATGGTCCAGTTTTTCCTGGAGATTACTTCTTTTAAATGGAGGCAATATGCTTGAAACCAGAGTTGGTTCGTTAACACTGAAAAATCCTGTAATGCCAGCTTCAGGCACCTTCGGATATGGTGTGGAGATGGAGAGGTGGGTGAATCTGGAGAAGGTGGGGGCAATAGTCACAAAAGGTCTGTCTCTGAAACCCATACACGGGAATCCGCCTCCAAGAATTGTTGAAACATGCTGTGGAATGTTAAATGCAATAGGGCTGGAAAATATCGGGGTTGAGGCTTTTGTAAAAGAGAAACTGCCCCACCTGAGGAAATATGGTGTGCCTGTGATTGCAAATATTTTTGCCACATCCTATGAAGATTTTCAGGAACTGGCAGATATATTATCTTCCGAGGAAGGCGTTTCAGCCCTGGAAGTTAATGTTTCCTGTCCCAATGTTCATGAAGGGGGAATCCATTTTGGTACCTCTCCAAAAAGTGTTGAAAAGGTGGTCAGCAGGGTAAAGAAAAAAGCGAAAAATAAGGATGTATGGGTCAAGCTTTCTCCCAATGTAACAGATATTCTTACAATTGCCAGGGCAGCCCGGGAAGGGGGTGCAAGTGCAGTTGTTCTGATAAACACCATTCCTGCTATGGCTGTTGATCTTGCAACGAGGAGGCCAGTACTTGCAAATGTAACCGGTGGGTTATCTGGTCCCGCCATCAAACCGGTGGCTCTGAAGCTTGTCTGGGAGGTAGCATCAAACTGCAATATTGATGTTGTGGGGGTGGGAGGGATAACCAGTGCTGAAGATGTACTTGAGTTTATTATGGTTGGTGCCAGAGCTGTCCAGATTGGAAGTGCCACATTCAGAAATCCATCCATCATAGAAGAAATCATTGAAGATTTGCCAGCGAAGATGAAAAAGTATAAAATAGACTCAGTGCAGTCCTTTTCAGGGTCGATTGAAATACAGGAGGATTTTTGATGAGGATAGGCGAAAGAATAAGGATGATAAGGGAAGATAAGGGGATTGAGTTAGAGGAACTTTCAAAGATGACCGGGATATCTCCCTCTGTGCTCCTTCAGGTTGAAAATCATATGGAATCTCCATCTCTCGGGATGTTGCTTAAACTTTCAAGAGCCCTTGAGGTTCCCCTGAGTGCCTTTTTCGGAGAAGAGAGTGGTGGTGATTTCACAATTGTGCGGAAGGATGAGAGGAAGCAGGTTGCCAGATATGGATCAAGCGATGGATCATTTTATGGATACACCTACGAATCCCTTGGTTACGGTTTCTCTGACAGGCACATGGAGCCTTTTATAGTTACCATTGAGCCTTCTGCCTCAAAGGAATCTCCTTCTGTTCATGAGGGTGAAGAATTTATATATGTCCTTGAGGGGGAAATGGAGGTCATCCTTGGTGAGTTCAGGGACATTCTATATCCTGGAGACAGCATTTACTACCGGGCGAGTATTCCCCATTTAGTAAAGGCCCATGGTGATGCTCCCCTGAAAATCCTTGCTGTTCTCTATGGAAAAGATTGAAAATAAAAGATCTGCCACTTCTTGACATTCCTTCTTCTTTTAACTAATATCAATAAAAAACGGGGCTGAAATATGAAAAAAGTTCTCTCACTGATACTTGTTGCAATCTTTTTTATCGCTGGATGCAGCGAGAAAAGTGTGGATCAGATTATGCGCGAGGCTGATGATCTCTTTGTAAATATGAATGTGTCGGATCTCTACCCCATTAAGTCACTTGATGAGTATATGAGTTACTGCAAGGATAAAAATAAAGCAAAGATAGTTGAGAAGTATCTTGGAGAGATGACACGAAAACGAGAGAGGATAGAAGAGCTTTATGACCAGGTGCTGCGAAAAATAGAGAGTGGTGAAGTTGAGGGGTACACTCTTGATGAAATAAACAGGATGAAGGCAAAGGCAAACTTCGCCATAGCTTTTCTCAGGACAATAGATTTCATGGAAAAACTGGGTGGATTGCTGAAGAGCCAATCGGGAGAAGGTTCATCAGGTCTTGACCTGAGTAAATATGGGAGCCTTATTAAACAGGTACTCGAGACTTCGCTTCTCCCCATCATAAAGAATTATGATGAGGCTCTAAGTTATGGGGATTTCAGTTACACATTTAAAAATGCATGGATAGATTTTTCCTCTCTCGTTTCAGCATCTGCAGGGAGATTTGTGCTTAACCTCTCCCATCTGGAGGTAGATAACACTGATGCCTACCTCATAAATGGTCTTCTTAAGGGGATTGGCGGAATTGCAGAGTTGCTCCTTGCCTACAACAAGCTGATCGATGTTATTGTGAGTTACTCGAAATACTTTTCAGATGTGTACGATAAAACTAAAATTTTCAATATGATTCCAGGAAGGACCAATCCTCTGCTCGATCCAGAGTTTGGAGTATTTGCTGAAGATGGTCTTGATTCACTTAGAAAAGCTCAGGAATTACTTGCTGGTATGTTTGCTGATTTGAGGGATGGTTTCTCTTATCTAATTACAGATGAAGTTCTGATTGATCCGGAACAGTGGAATGATCTTATCAATCTTGGGGAGGGAATAAACAGAAATGAGAAGAGTAATAGCAAGCCAGAAATTCCACCTGTGACCTCTTACGCCGCTGGAATGCCATGGGGATCCAACCTTCTGAACAGTATAGAGATGCTTAAAGTTGCCGGTGACCCGGCATCGGTAACATCTCTTCAGAGCAATATTGAAACCCTGAAAAGTACATGGTCTGCAATATCATCTTACATTAACCTCAATGTCATTATTGATATGTTTGAGGACCTCAGGAATTCAACTGTTTCTCTTGAAGCACCACCATTTTCAATAACCTATTATATTTACCGTCTGAAACTGGATTCTGTTCTTCCTTCACTGCTCAGTGTTAATATTGAAGAGCTCAATCTTCCCGGAATAAGGCTTGCCGGTCTCTTTGAGACCCCCATTTCAGATCTGAAGACTGTTTTGCCTAAATGGTATCTTGAAAGCGAGCCCGTAATAGGAGATAAAGATGGGGATGGGAGAATCGATAGTTACGGAGAATGGGTTGATTTGAATAAAAATGGAAAATGGGATCAGGCGGGGGATTTTATATCTCAGCCAGAAAGGGAACCATGTTTTGTAAATGTGGCCGGTACATGCTCAGCTTCAAACTGGAATAAAACTTACGATGATACAGGAATTCTGGGAACTTTCATTGACAGAGACAGGGATGGATTGCCAGATGCAGGTTATGAGGGGTATCTTTATGGGGCTGGAGATGGTAAGTTCAATACTGGAAATGATAAGTTTGATGATACTGATCTGAAGGTGGGAGAGATTCTTGGTCATAAATGGCCAGATGGAAGCAGGAATGATCCATCAGATGGAGTTGTGGAAGAAAACTATTATCTCTTCTTTCCAGATCCCACTTTCCATGGGGTTCTGGTGCCGGTTGAGGTTAATAAGGAAAAATTGACTTACAGGGAAACGGGCAAAGCTATGACTAATGCTGACCTAAATGCACTTATTACGAGACTTGGACACATCCTCCCATCGCTTTCGTCGGGATTGTAGGTTGAATAAATATTTCCAGTGAATATAATGGTATAAGAGTCAAGAAATTGCAGAAAAAGGGGTAGTGGTATAATGCTAAAGTCGATCAAGGGTCTCTTTTCCATGGATCTTGCAATCGATCTCGGCACTGCCAACACTCTGATCTATGTGAAGGGTAAGGGTATTGTGATTTCTGAGCCATCTGTGGTTGCTATCTGGAAAAAGGATCCCTCCAAAGTTCTTGCTGTTGGTAAAGAAGCCAAGGAGATGCTTGGGAAAACGCCTGGAGACATTGTAGCCATAAGACCTCTGAAGGATGGAGTTATTGCAGACTTTGAAGTAACAGAGGCAATGATAAGGTACTTTATCAGGAAAGTTCATCATGGAAAGAGTATCGCCTCTCCAAGAGTTGTAATAGGGGTACCTTCAGGGATAACGGGTGTTGAAAAAAGGGCAGTCAAGGAGTCGGCTCAATCTGCGGGGGCAAGGGAAGTTTATCTTATTGAGGAGCCCATGGCAGCTGCCATTGGGGTTGGACTCCCCATAACTGAGCCTTCTGGGAATATGATAGTTGATATTGGTGGTGGTACAACTGAGATAGCAGTTATCTCCCTTGCAGGAATAGTTGTCTCCAGGTCTGTGAGGGTGGGCGGTGATAAAATGGACGAAGCGATTATAAATCATCTCAAGAAAAAGTATGGAATGATTATAGGCGAAAGAACTGCAGAAAAAATAAAAATTGAGCTCGGCAGTGCTTATCCAGATGAGGAAAAGAGAGAAATGGAGGTTAAGGGAAGGGATCATTTCAATGGAATACCAAAGTCCATTACGGTAAATGATGAAGAAATAAGGCAGGCCCTTGCTGAGCCAGTAACAAGCATTGTTACTGCTGTTAAGGAGACACTTGAAATGACCCCTCCTGAACTTGCTGCGGACATAGTTGATAAAGGGATAGTTCTTGCCGGTGGAGGTGCCCTGCTCAGAAACCTTGATGTGCTTCTCAGGGAAGTCACCGGTTTACCTGTGGTAATTGGTGAAAATCCAATGGAAGCGGTTGCCCTTGGTGCTGGCAAGTCCCTTGATAATCTTGATCTTCTCAAGAGGATCGCAATTTAATTGATGAGAAATGTCTGGAGAAAGTTTAAGAAGCCGATAATTTACTTTTCCCTTTTCTTTATCTTTCTTGAGGTGGTCTTTTTTCTCAAACCATCCTTTTTTTCAGGACCTGGTGAGATTCTGGAACCTGTTGTAACATTTCCTGTCAGGGTTATTGTTGGGGTGGAGGAGGATGTGGTTTCATTGTGGAAAAGGTACATCTTTTTGGTTGGTGTGGAGAAAAGAAACGAAAAACTTATTGAAGAGATTAATACTCTCAGAATGAAGTTGTTGTCCTGCAGGGAACATTTGAGGGAGATGGAGGAGATCTCAAAATTTTCCTTCTATTTCAATCCGGTAACCTGGAAAGGGGAAATAGTGCCGCTGATTGGGAGGGATCCTTCATCTCTTTTTGATTCTTTCTTAATATATACAGGGGGAAAAAAGTTGCCTCCATCAACCCCTGTTCTTTATCAGGATGGAGTGGTGGGTATGGTAGTTGAAAGTGAACTTCTTTCAGCAAAGGTGATGTTGATAACGAATATAAATTCCGCCGTGGATGTGATGGATGCAAGAAGTGGTGTGAGAGGCGTTTTTCAGGGAGAGGGGGGTATGCTGGGAAAGGTGAAGTATGTCACATCTGATCAGGATGTTAAGGTGGGAGATCTCTGGATAACTTCAGGATTTGACGGAGTTTATCCTCCT